>NZ_SULK01000016.1:0-9137 GCF_007115085.1 Clostridium sp. HBUAS56017
AAAGATAAAAATATAACTGGAAATGAAATTTCCAGTTATAAAACATATCTAATATTCAATTTACACAAGTTATTCTACATCCTCAGGGAGGCATATAGCCTCCCTTTTTTATAATCTCATTTGGAAGTTTATTCATCTTCTTCTTCGGAATTATTATTTGAACTAGCTGCTATAGCTAATAATATTTCAGAATCTGTTATTAGAGATATTCCCTTAGGTAATGTTATATTGCTTGCTAGAACTTTATCTTCAAAATTCATGTTACTTACATCAAATTCTAAAGTTTCAGGCATACTTGAAGCAACGCCTTGGACTTCTATTTCAGGAGAAAAAGTTTCTAAAACTAATCTCTTAGTTTCTAAGTTTTCTTCACCTAAAAATGTTACAGGAATTTTCAATCTTATAACTTCATTTTTTCTAACAGCTTGAAAATCAGCATGAATAACTTTTCCATAAACATCTTTTTGAACTTCTTTTATTACACAAGTTTTGGTTTTTCCGTTGATTTTTAAAGGAATTAAGGAACTTGATGTGTTTGAACTAATAAGTTTAATCAATTCGATCTTTTTAATTTTTATAGGAATTGCTTTTTCTAAACTTCCTCCGTAAATTATACAAGGAACTTGTCCATTTTTTCTTAATAGGTTTGATTTTTCATTAGATTCTCTTTCAATAACTTCAAATGCTAGATTTGTCATTATAAAGCCTTCTTTCATTAAATTATTTATACTTTACTAATGTACTCTATAGCAATTAAGCTGCTTGTAATCTTATGCGTTAGGATTAAGCGACCTACTTCCTATAGAGTTTGTAGGTTATTTCCCTTATCGCATTCGCCTCCTTTAATGAAATACAATTTAAGTATATCACTAGAAAAAATATATTTAAAGCAAAGTTGTAAGATAATTGACAGATATTGAGGTGTTGATATATAATGATAAACAAAAGCTATGATTAGGAAAAGTACTTAAATCTTCTACTTTAAGAGAGCAACTGGTTGGTGGAAAGTTGTATAGAGTTTAAAGGAAAATCACCTAGGAGTTGGAAATTGAAAGGCTTAAGCTTAGTAGGTTTTCCCGTAAGCCTGCGTTAAAGGATAGAGTATGAAAGTACTTGAAAAGAGCATCTTGAAATATTTAGATGCATTTGCCATAGGTGGTATAGCGAATATAACTTCGTCCTTTTGGATGGAGTTTTTTTTATTTTTATAAAAAGTTATTAATAAATTTATAAAGGTAAATAACCTAAAAAAGTTAACTATAGGAAATAAGAGAGGAGTATCTTTAGAATGTACAAAAAAGTAGAAATGCCAAAAGGTTTTGTAGGCATGGAAAAAGAAGTCGCAGATTTTTGGAAAGCAAAAAGTGTAATTAAAAAGAATTTTGATATGAATAAAGATGGTGAGTATTTCACTTTCTATGATGGACCTCCAACAGCAAATGGAAAGCCTCATGTAGGGCATATTTTAACAAGAGTTATGAAGGATATTATCCCAAGATATAAGGTTATGAAGGGATATAAAGTTATAAGAAAAGCTGGTTGGGATACACATGGTTTACCAGTTGAACTTGAAATAGAAAAGAAACTTGGAATCTCAGGTAAGGAACAAATTGAAGAATATGGCGTTGAAAAATTCGTTACTGAATGTAAGGAAAGCGTATTTAAATATGTTTCAATGTGGGAAGATATGACTAATAAAATTGGATATTGGGTTGATATGGATGAGCCATATGTAACTTATCACAATTCTTATATAGAATCAGTATGGTGGGCATTAAAACAAATGTGGGAAAAAGGTCTTTTATATGAAGGACACAAGGTTATGCCATACTGCCCAAGATGTGGGACAGCTCTTTCATCTCATGAAGTAGCTCAAGGGTATAAAGATGTTAAAGATTTAACTGCAACTGTTAAGTTTAAGGTAGAAGGGGAAGAAAATAAGTATATATTAGCGTGGACAACAACTCCTTGGACATTGCCATCAAACTTAGCTATATCTGTAAATAAGGCTTACACTTATATAGAAGCAAAAGTTGGAGAAGAAATTTTAATTCTTGCAAAAGATTTAGCAGGAAAAGTTCTTGGTGAAGATTATGAAATAGTTAGAGAATTTAAGGGAACAGAACTTGTTGGTCTTAAATATGAACAATTAATGCCTTTTGCAAAAGTAGAAGGAAAAGCATTTGAAATAATTCATGGTGATTATGTTACTTTATCAGATGGTACAGGAATAGTTCACATTGCACCAGCTTATGGTGAAGAGGATAGTTTAGTTGCAAAGGCTAATGGAATCACGTTTATTAATTTAGTTGATAAAGAAGGTAAATTCGTAGAAGAAGTTACTCCGTGGGCAGGTAAATTCGTTAAAAAGTGTGATGAAAGCATCTGTAAATGGTTAGAAGAAAATAATAAGTTATTCAAAGCAGAAAAACACCTTCACTCATATCCACATTGTTGGAGATGTGACACACCACTTCTTTACTATCCAAAGGAAAGCTGGTTTGTTAGAATGACAACTCTAAGAGATAAACTTTTAGAGAACAATAATAAGATTAATTGGTATCCAGATAACATTAGAACAGGTAGATTTGGTAAGTTCTTAGAAAATGTTATTGATTGGGGTATTTCAAGAGATAGATATTGGGGAACTCCACTTCCAATATGGGAATGTGAATGTGGGCATAAGGAATGTGTTGGCAGCATTGAGGAATTAAAAGAAAAAGGAAGAAATGTGCCAGAAGATATAGAACTTCATAAGCCATATATTGATAATGTTAAATTAAAATGTCCTCACTGTGGTAAAGAAATGGTTAGAACTAGAGAAGTTATTGACTGTTGGTTTGATTCAGGGTCAATGCCATTTGCCCAATTACATTATCCATTTGAAAATAAAGAGTTATTTGAACAAAACTATCCAGCCCAATTTATATCAGAAGCTGTTGATCAAACTAGAGGTTGGTTCTATACACTATTAGCTATTTCAACTGCTATTTTTGATAGAAATCCATTTGAAAATTGTATAGTTTTAGGGCATGTTTTAGATAAAAAGGGATTAAAGATGTCTAAGTCAAAAGGAAATGTAGTCGATCCATTTGAGGTGTTAGATGCTCAAGGTGCAGATGCTACAAGATGGCATTTTTATACAGCTAGTGCACCATGGTTACCAACAAGGTTCTCAGTTGATGATGTTGGTGAAGCTCAAAGAAAGTTCTTAAGCACATTATGGAATGTATACTCATTCTATGTTTTATATGCAGATATAGATGGATTTAATCCATTAGATTATACTGATTTCAAATCAGAAAATGTTATGGATAAATGGATTATGTCTAAGTTAAACACTTTAGTTAAGGATGTAGATGATAAGTTAAACGCTTATGATATAACAAATGCAGCTCTTCAAATAGAAGATTTTACAGATGAGTTATCAAACTGGTATGTAAGAAGAAATAGATCTAGATACTGGTCAGAAACTTTAACTGACGATAAGATAGGAGCTTATGTGACTTTATACAAAGTTCTTGTAACTTTATCAAAGGTTGCAGCGCCATTTGTGCCATTTATAACAGAAGAAATTTATCAAAACTTAGTAGTTAATTTAGATTCAAAAGCGGAAGAAAGTATTCACTTATGCAATTGGCCACAAGTTGATGAAAAGGCAATAAACAAAGAATTAGAAAAAGAGATGGATCTAGCTTATACAATAGTTAAGCTTGGAAGAAGTGCTAGAAACGGAGCTAACATTAAGAATAGACAGCCGCTTTCAGAAATACTAGTTTCAGTTGCATCAATTCCAGAATATTATGGAGATATCATAACTGATGAGTTAAATATCAAGAGTATAAAGTTTGGTGCGGATTTATCAGAACATGTTAATTTTGAGCTTAAGCCAAATCTGCCTGTACTTGGTAAAAGTTATGGAAAGTTAATTCCAGCTATAAGAAAAGAAATAGCATCTAGAAATCAAATGGAATTAGCTCAAAAAATTAAGAGTGGCAACGTTGAAGTTATAAATATAGACGGAACTGAGATTGAATTAAATTCAAATAGTATTCTTGTTACAATGCAAGGATTAGATGGTTATGCTTTTGCAGGTGAAGGAGAAATTGGAGTGGTTCTTGATACTCATATTACAGAAGAATTAAAAGAAGAAGGTCACTTAAGAGAAATGATTTCTAAAATTCAAAATATGAGAAAAGAAAAAGGCTTTGAAGTTGCTGACAAGATTAACTTATATGTTAGAAATAATGACATGTTAATGAATGTAATCAAGAAGTTTGAAGATATAATTAAAAGAGACACTTTAACAGTTGAAGTTATATACGGAGCAGAAAATTGCGATTATATGGAAACAACAATAAATGGTGAAAAATTAGATATTGATGTTAAAGTAATTAGATAATATTTAAATATGAATGCACAATTTAGGGTAGAATTAGTAATATATATTCTAAATTGTGCATCATTTATTATGTGCAAAAAGAACAATGTTTTAAGAAAAACTATAAATAAAAAAGATAACTGCTTGTTATTGCGCTAATATATATGTATAATTAATAATTAGAATATATAAAAATGGGAGTGATAAATAAATGGCAACTTCTATTAAAGACGTAGCAAAAGAGGCTGGCGTATCTATTGCGACCGTATCAAGAGTGTTAAACGATATCGATGTTGTAAATGAAGACACAAAGAAAAAGGTTTTAGACGCCATTAAGAAGTTAGGTTATAGACCTAACATTGTAGCAAGAAGTTTGAAAACTCAAAGAACTAAAACTATAGGTATACTAATTCCAGATATATCAAGTCAATTTTATCCTGAAATCGTAAGAGGAGCAGAGGATGTTTCACATATATACGATTACAATGTAATACTATGTAATTCTGATTTCGATGCAGAAAAAGAGAAAGAATATTTAAGAGTTCTTAAGGAAAAGATGGTGGACGGAGTCATTTATATGAGTAGTTCACTTAATGAAGATATCTTAGATTTAATTAACGAGTTAGATTTAAAAACCGTATTGGTTGAGACAAAAGATAAGGATGGTGCTTTCCCAAGCGTTACTATAGATAACGTAAGTGCTGTACATGATGGAGCTAAATATCTTATTGAACAAGGAATAAAGAATTTAGGTTTCATTGGTGTAAAAAATGATGGTATGAATGCATGGGGAGAGAGATACATAGGATTTGAGAATGCTTTAAAGGAAGCTAATTTATCAGTATTAGATGATCTAGTTTGCTTTGATACATTAAGAGTAAAATCAGGAGCAAAAGGTGTAAAACAATTTATAGAAAGTGGTAAGAAATTCGATGGAATTGTTTGTGCATCAGATGAAATTGCAATGGGTGCAATAAATGAACTTAGAGATAATGGAATTAAGGTACCAGAGGATGTAAGTGTAATAGGGTTTAATAACAACTATGCTGCTTCAATTTTCTATCCTAAAATATCAACTATTACCCAACCAAGTTATGATATGGGATCAGTTGCTATGAGAATGCTTATAAAAATTCTTAATAAGAAAGATTTAGAACAAGATCAATATGTTCTTGATTATGAATTGATTAAGAGAGACAGTACAAAATAAAAAATAATACCTATAGGCTAATATTTTTGTAAGTTTTAGCTTATAGGTATTTTTATCTTAATGTATGGGAAAGTATAAAAAATTCAAGGGGCTGTATCAGATTGAGTTAAAAAACTTCAATCTGATATAGCCTCTCTTACTTGATTTTTTCATATAAAATTTTACTTAATCAATAAGCTAAACCATCGTTTTTAGAAGCTTAGTTCAAATTATATTTAGCGAAATTATTATTTTTTAAAACTACAATTTATATCCAATAGAATATAATGCAGCTTGCTCACCATGGATTAAAGTAGTATCAAACAATGGTATTTTAGTGTCTTTTTGTTGAATTAACAATCCAATCTCCGTACAACCTAATATAGTTCCTTGAGCACCTTGTTTTGCTAATTTATTTATAATATTTAGATAAATCTGCTTTGAATGTTCGGATATAATTCCTAAACACAATTCATCATAAATAATTGTATTTATAAGATTTATATCTTCTGAATCAGGTATTAATACGTCAATTCCATTTTCAATTAATTTAGACTTATAAAAATCCTGCTCCATTGTATATTTTGTTCCTAATAATGCAACCTTGTTAATACAGCTTTTCTTTAATTCCTGTGCAGTTACATCTGCAATATGTAATATAGGAATATTAATAGCTTCTTGAATTTGATTTGCTACTTTATGCATAGTATTAGTGCATATAACTATAAACTCTGCACCTGCTTTTTCTAGACTCTGTGCAGCTTCTGATAAAATTTGCGCACTCTTCTCCCAATTACCAGTTGATTGACATTTCTCAATTTCATGAAAATCAACACTATATAATAAACACTTTGCTGAATGTAACTCTCCAAGTTGATCTTTGATAACATTGTTCACAACTTGATAATAGGTAACCGTGCTTTCCCAGCTCATACCCCCAATTAAACCAATTAGTTTCACTTCTGTTCACCCTTCCAATTTGATGATTTTCTGTTATATATTTTAGTTATAACTAAATTATACCATATGATAAGTAAATAACTAGAAATAGATATGGATATTAATCTATATATTTAATAATTTTAACGGAAGGTATAGTGTTATTGTTGATGATTCTGGTATGTAAGATAAATTAAAATACCGAAGGTCATCGGTATATGTCTAGGACTACAAAGTGCATCGGTAGTTAACTTTGGTAACCTTGTTATTGGTGGAGTGTTTATTTTAATTCCTTAATATGTTTTTTATAAAAAAGCAGTTTGTTATTAAAGTGCAACTTTTTGTATTAAATAATCACTAATGTTGTTCGAAATTTGACATTTAGGAATAATAAATGTAAAATAATACAATATAATAATATTATTGTAAAAAATGTATCAATATACTTGGCAAGTAATTGAATAAGTATCAGGGGGGGGTATATGGAGCAAAATATATATACAAAAAAAATATGTTATGAAAATGTAAAAACATTCATAAGTAAATGTATGAATGAAGTATTTTCATTATCAAAAGAAATGAATTTTAATCTTATTCAAGAACACTATAATTATATTTTTGATAGTATATATAATTTAGTGATTGAAGATTTATTAGCTTTTGTAAATAATGATCCTGCTTGCAATGGAAATTTAGATTTAGTATTAAATTCATATAGATCATTTAAATGTATCGTTTTATATAGAATCGCAAATTGTATTTATTATAGTAATAATATTGATAGTTATAATAAATTAATTTTAGCTCGAATGATTTCCGAATATGCAAAAGTACAAACGGGTATAGAAATACACCCTGCCGCAAAAATTGGGAAACAGTTTGTTATTGACCATGGAATTGGAACAGTAATAGGTGAAACATGCGAGATAGGAGAACAATGTTATCTATTACAAGGAGTTATATTAGGATCTAAAGGTATCTCTGCAAATGAAGCGGGAAAAAGACATCCTACTTTAGGGAACAATGTAGAAATAGGAGCTTTTAGTAGAATACTTGGTCCAATTACTATTGGGAATAACGTTAAAATTAGTCCACACACAGTATTGACAAGTGACATACCTAGCAATTCAAAAGTTATTATTCAAAATGAATTACAAATTCTAAAAGAACGAAATTGTATTAATTCAATTAGTATAACTAATATAAAATATGACGGTGAATTGTTATTGTCTATATATGGGGAAAACTTAAAAGATACTTCTATTGAAGTTTTAGATAAAGATTTTAATTCTATCAATTATATAGAATACAACGTACTGATGATGAAAAATGATATCATAAAAATTAAATTTAAAACAACTAATAAAAGTTTATTAAAAGAAATCAAAAATATCTTTTTGTTAAAAATATTTAATCAATATAATAATGAAGTAATACTAGCAAATTGTATAGCAATGAAATTAATGTTCAAAGATATTATAACTTGATAGTAGAAATTTTTTAAAATTCCATTTATGCAATGAAGAAAATAATATATTAGGAGGATAAGTATATGGATAAATATTCACTTGTAAATTGTATTGGAAATACTCCAATTGTTAAGTTAAACCAAATAGTACCTAAAGATTCTGCAGATATATATGTAAAGCTTGAAGGGTTTAATCCAGGAGGCAGTCATAAAACTAGAATTGCATTAAATATGATAGAAGAAGCTGAGAAAAGTGGTATTTTAGTTCCTAATAGTGGACAAACAATAATAGAAGGAACAGGTGGTAATACAGGTACTGGACTAGCAATTGCCGGTTGCTTAAAAGGCTATAAAGTAGTATTGGTAATTCCAAAGCATTATATTACCAAAGATAGAATGTCTATGTTGCATGCTTATGGAGCAAAGGTAATAGTTTGTGAAAGTGCTTTTGGTGCACACATTGAGACGGCAAAAAGACTTTGTAATGAAAATCCTGATTATGTATATTTAAACCAATTCATTAACCCTTCAAATCCTAATACACATTACAAATATACAGGTAAAGAAATTATAGAACAAATTTCTAGTCCCATAGATGGATTTGTATGTGGTGTTGGTACTGGAGGAACATTATCTGGAATAGCAAAGAGAATTAAAGAAGCTTATCCATCAGTAATAATAGCAGCAATGCAACCTAAAGGATGTGAGGTTTTAAAAGGAATAGCTGTTCCACATGAAATTAAAGGTAATGTATCTGCAGAAGGAATTCCAGAAACGTTTGAAGTCTCTCTTGTAGATACCTCAATATCCGTTTCATTTGATAGAGTTAAAGAAATTGCTAAATTATTATCAACCAAAGAAGGCCTTTTCTTAGGAATTTCATCATGTGCAAATATAGTTGCTGCCATTGAGCTGGCGAAGACATTAGGAAGTGGAAAAACTATTGCTACAATATCTCATGACTTTGGAAACAATTATGTGGATTTTTACAATGAACTATTTTCAAATTAAAATTTCTATAAGAAAATGAAAAAACAACAAAATTATATTATAAAGATATGTATAATGTAAGATTTAAAGCTAAAATCATAGATTTATTCTTAGATCAAACCATTGCGTTTCCGGGAGGCGATACTGGAGGCATCTATGTTAATTATAAC
>NZ_SULK01000016.1:9211-69286 GCF_007115085.1 Clostridium sp. HBUAS56017
GGTGAGGAGATAAAAATTCCATTTACCAATATGCAGAAGTTAACAAGGAAGGTGTTTGGGGCGATATAGAAAAAATATAAGTTGCTTTTGCTTATAACAAATTATCTTTAATTATATCATAGATAATATTTTTTATAACAAAACTAAGATTTTATAAAGGAGAAAATATTATGGATGAGAAATTAAAAGCCCTTACGGCAGCTTTTAAAGAAACGATACCAGTTTTAACTGGATTTACATTCTTAGGAATGGCGTATGGAATATTAATGAGTACAAAAGGATATGCATTTTATTGGTCTACATTAATGAGTGCTATTGTTTTTGCGGGAAGTATGCAATATATTGCTATTACTACTTTATTAACAGCAGCATTTAATCCTTTATACGCATTATTTTTAACACTAATGATAAATGCAAGGCATTTATTTTATGGAATATCCATGTTAAAAAGATTCAAAGGAATAGGTAAAGTCAAACCTTTTTTGATTTTTTATATGTGTGATGAAACATTTTCTATAATTTTTAATAAAAAAGCACCAAAGGGAGTAAAAGAAAATTACTTCTTTTTCTTCATAGCTTTCTTAGATTATTTATATTGGGTAATTGCATCAACAATAGGAGGATTATTAGGTAAAATAGTTAACTTCAATACTGAAGGAATTGATTTTGTTTTAACAGCTTTATTTATAGTTATGTTTTTAGAACAGTGGAAGAATTCTGAAAGTCATAAAGCTGCCATAATAGGACTAGTATGCTCTATTATTTCTTTAGTTATATTTGGGGAAAATAATTTTATTATTCCAGCTATGATATGCATTTTAATAATATTAACTCTGTTTAAAACTAAACTAGAAAGGAGTAATTTAATAAATGACATTAACACCAATTCAGATTCTTATAACTATTAATGTTATTGCCTTTGGAACTATCATTACGAGATTTTTACCATTTATAATCTTTAGAGATAATAAAAAAATGCCTAAGTATATTGAATATTTAGGTGATATATTGCCTTATTCAGTTATTAGTTTATTAGTTATATATTGTTTAAAATCAGTATCATTAACAAGTAGTCCTTATTCTTTGCCAGAACTACTATCAATTATTACAATAGTAGCTTTACATAAGTGGAAGAATAGTACGCTATTAAGTATTGCCGGAGGAACTATCATTTATATGATATTAGTTCAATGTATATTTTAGAAATCAGGAGGCGTATCATTATGATATACCTCCTGATTTTTTAGTAAGGAATCGACATAATAAATACATTATTTCCACTCATTATGGTTTCAGAATTAAGCTTAGCCGATTTGATGTAAGGAAAAGTTAGTAGTCAATTATCATGATAATTAATTAAAGAATATGTGGAATATTAAAGATATGTAATTTTTATATGAAAACATATATGGTTCTAAATGTATTTCTAATTTTAGATAAACAATAAAAATATTAGGCATGAAGAAAATAAAGTAGTTATAGAAACTATCCAGGCATATGGATTTATTAAGAGATTAATAAAGATGAAATTATTTAGCAATTTCCCTGTTCTTCATGTGAAAAATGGGGAGGAATAATGAGAATGATAAAACATAATGGATTGTATTGGGAAGGTTATAAATCGTAAAGTAAAAGCATAGGTTTTTATTGGGGCCTATGCTTTTAATTCTAGTTTGTAAAGTCTTTTCACGAAGGGAGCTCGTTTCGGAGCCGTTCTTTTATAATTAAATTATGCCTTCATTTTTTAATATGTTTTCTAAATTTTTTACTTTTTCATTTAATGTTACAAACTTTTCTCTTAATAGTTCTTTTGACAAGTTTTCTTCGTTTGCAACTTTTTCTAGATCTTTTACAGTTTCTAAGGCATCGTTAATATCTTGTTGAGCCATTTTTAAGTTAGTGTCTTCCATATAGCTTCTCCTTTTTAGGTAAAAAATAAAATATATAATAATCCTATCACTACTAAAAGAGTAGTGCAAGGCATATATTTTATTAAGTAATAAGGTATGTGGAGGAAAAATGATAAATTATATTTGGTTTGGACTTATATTTTTAGGACTTCTAGTGTCATTGATTACTGGAAAGGGAGGAGACATATCAAGCAGTATAGTTAATTCAGCTGATAATACTGTAAAATTGATTATTGGACTTGTAGGAGTTATGTGCTTTTGGTGTGGAGTTATGAAGGTTGCAGAAAAAAGTGGATTGACTGAAAAATTGGCCAAGCTTATGAGGCCCATCTTAAAAATTCTATTTAAAGATGCAGCGAAAGATGAAAAGGCTCTTGGTGCGATAGTTATGAATTTAACAGCCAATATGATGGGGTTATCAAATGCAGCAACACCATTTGGAATAAAAGCTATGGAGGAAATGGACAGACTTAATCCGAAGAAAGGGAGGGCTAGTGATGATATGGCTCTTTTTTTAGTTATGAATGCAGCGTGTATTCAATTAGTTCCTTCAACTGTTATGTCAATTAGAGCAGCTTGTAATTCTCAGAGTCCTGGAATAATTATAATACCTGCTATAATATCAACGGCAACAGCAGCTGTGGTAGGAATTATTTGTTGTAAAATACTTCAAAGGTACTTTTAGGGGGTAATTTATGGATGGATATATAACTAAAAGTATAATAGGATTTATCGTTATATTAATAATTGGATATGGCATGATTAAAGGTGGCAAAGTTTATGAATGGTTTATAGAAGGTGCAAAGGATGGTTTAAAGGTATGTCTTAATATATTTCCTTATCTTTTGGCTATGATTGTAGCTGTCGAAATATTTAAACAGGCTACACTTTTAGATATTCTAAATAATTTTATAGCTCCAATAGCAGGATTAATAGGACTTCCGAAGGAAATAATACCATTGATATTAATAAAGCCTTTATCAGGAAGTGGTGCAGTAGGGATTTTTACCAATATTGTCCAAGCATATGGACCAGATAGTGCTATAGGGTTAATAGCATCAGTAATTATGGGAACTACAGAAACTATTTTTTATACAGTAACAGTATATTTTGGAGCAGTTAAGGTTAAGAAAGTTAGACATACTGTTTGGGCAGCTATTATGGCAGATTTAGTTGCTATAATAACGGCTGTAACAGTTGTAAGATTGTTCTTATTAAGTTAAATTTAAGAATAGGGTATATTAATTTGGAAAATTTAGTGATAATATATTTCTATGATGATACTTGGAGGTGAAGTTCAGTGATAAAAGTTGATGCTATAACAAAAAGTTATAATGGGGAATATAAGGCTGTAAATAATCTGAATCTGGAAATAAATGATGGAGAAATATTTGGATTATTGGGGCCAAATGGAGCTGGAAAAACAACAACTATTAAAATGATAACAGGAATTATTGAGCCTACTGTAGGGAACATAGAAATTAATGGTATAAGTATTTTAAAGGATCCAGTAAAAGCTAAAGAACAATTTGGGTATGTACCAGATAATCCAGATATGTTTTTAAGGTTAACAGGTTTAGAGTATCTAAACTTTATGGCAGATGTTTATGGTGTAGATACTAACATTAGAAAAGATAAGATAAAAGAATTAACAGAGAGATTTGAAATGACTACTGCACTTGGGGATAAGATTCAATCTTACTCACATGGTATGAGGCAAAAGATAATAGTTATGGGAGTATTAATTCATGATCCGAAAGTTTGGATACTTGATGAGCCACTAACAGGATTAGATCCAAAGTCTGCATTTACATTAAAAGAGATGATGAGAGAGCATGCTGATGCTGGAAATGTTGTGCTTTTTTCAACTCATGTATTAGAAGTAGCGGAAAAACTATGTGATAAGGTTGCTATTATTAATAAGGGGCAATTGATATTTAACGGAACCTTACAAAATCTTAGAAATGAATTTAAAGAAAATGAATCATTAGAAGATATGTTCTTGGAGCTTACAAGTAATGAGAAGGCTTAAATTAATAACAAAGTACTTTATGAAAAATGCCCTTGAAAGTAACTTTGGTAATAAAAATATGAAACCATGGTTGAGTGTATTGCTAATGCTATTTGTGGTAGGCTGCATATCTTCACCACTTGCACTTATGGTGTCAGTTTCTTACAAACCATTAGAAGCTATGGGACAAGAAGGTTTTTTATTAACTACTATATTGATATTAGGAACATTGGTTACTTTTGTTTTTGGTATAAATACAATATTAAATGTTTTTTATTTTTCTAATGATGTAGAGCATATTTTACCATTACCTTTTAAAAGTTCACATATAGTTTTTGGTAAGTTTTTAGCCGCTTTACTTGATATGTATTTTTATTCGCTCATATTACTATTTCCATTAATAGCGTATGGAATAGCAAGTAATGCTGGAGTGGTATATTATATATATGTTTTATTATCTATTCTAGTTATTCCTATACTTCCTATGATAATTGGAGCTCTTATATGTATGTTACTAATGAGATTTACATCATTATCTAAACATAAAGATGCCTTTAGGATGTTTGCTGGAACCCTTATGTTAGTTTTATTCGTTGCATTTAATTTTTTTAGTCAATCATCTGGAAGTAATGATGAGGTTTTAGTTAAGTTAGCAGCAGAGCAAGGAAATAATAGTTTAATGAACGGCATTAGCAATGTGTTAATTACAAATAAGTTAGCATCTTATGGATTGTTATATAATAAAGAGTTAAGAGGATTATTATTTATTCTAGCAGCAATAGTTATTGCAGCTGCTTTATTTGGTGTGTATTACATCATAGGGGGAAGCTTATACTATAAGGGGATTATAGGTGCTTCAGAGACATATAGTAAGAGGGAAAATGTTCTAGAGACTAAAAATGCAGATAAACTTATAAGGGCAAATTCACCTATAAAGGCGTTGGTATTAAAGGATATAAAACTTTTATTTAGGACACCACAATTCTTTATTAATTGTATAGCTATGATGTTTTATATGCCTGCTATATTTGGATTAGCTTTCTTTGCTAAAGGTTCTGATTATTTAGGGGAAAAACTTGTAGGAAAAGAAAATCTTTATGGATATGTAATTGTAGCTATATTAGTTTTTTCAATAATGTCTATATTATCAGGTGGAGCTGCATCAACAGCGATATCGAGAGAGGGAAAAGATTTAATAGTATCACAGTACATTCCTGTATCTGGTAAAGATTTTATTATGTCTAAAATTATATCTTCAATTTTGATAAATGAAATCAGTGCGATAATAGTGATAGCACTTATGATATTTTTAAAGCTACCAGTAATAATTATTGCTTTAGGAAGTGTAATTTCATTAGGTTCAGTAGCTGTAATATCACTAGTTGAGCTATATTTAGATTACAAATCTCCAAAGTTAGAGTGGGAAAATGAAAGAGATATGTTTAAAAAGAATTATATGCCATTGGTGTTAATGTTAACAGCATTAGTTCTAGGAGGAATATTCTTATTATTAACATTTGTTTTGAAAAGTTATTTAATAACATTTTTAGCTATGGTAATTGTAATAGTTGTTGTAGGTGTTGTTGTTTTAAATATGTTAAATAAGGCGTGTAAAGATTCAATTATTTAAATTATAAATAAATCTATCTTAAAGTATTTATTAAGTTACTTTGAGGTGGATTTTTTTGTATCTATATTAATTATATGAAATATAAAGAGTATAATAAACTTATATAAAGAAAAAGGGTGGTAGTTTACATGGAAAAAGGTGTTTTAAGGAAAAATAGAGATAAATTAATGAAAAATTTAGAAGATAATTCTATGGTTATATTATTTGCTGGAAGTGCACCTAAGAAAAGTGCTGATGAGATGTATGAGTTTACTCCTAATAGGAACTTTTACTACTTTACAGGAATAGAAGAAGAAGATCATATTATGATATTAACAAAATTTAAGAAAGAAGTTAAAGAGTATTTATTTCTCAAAGAAATAGATGAAGATGAAGAGAGATGGAGTGGAAAGACCTTAAGGAAAGAAGAAGGAATAGAGATTTCAGGTATAGAAAATGGATTGTATTTGAATGAATTAGAAGGATTTTTAAATAAAACTTTTAATGGACAGGAAGAAATGAATATTTACTTAGACATGGAGAGGGATTCTTTCAGTGAGTTAGATACTATTGTGGGGAGATTCGCTAATGGTATTATAGAAAAATATCCTTATTTAAGAATAAAGAATGTTTATCCAAAGATAGTTCCTTTAAGACTTATAAAGTCTGATGAAGAAGTAGAAGAAATTAAAAAGGCAATAGATATTACAATTGAAGGAGTTAAATCTCTTATGAAAAATGCTAAGGTTGGAATGAGGGAATATGAATTAGAAGCATTTTTTGACTTTACTTGTAAAAGCAATGGAATAAGGGATTATGCATTTAAAACAATAGCTGCGGCAGGAAAGAATGCAACTATATTACATTATGCAGATAATAATTGTGAGATTAAAGATGGGGATTTAATTCTATTTGATCTAGGGGCTCAATATAAATATTATAATGGTGATATTTCTAGAACTTTTCCTGTGAATGGCAAGTTTACAGATAGACAGAAGGAAGTTTATGAAGCAGTGCTTAGAGTTAACGAAGCTGTAATTAAAGAAATAAAGCCAGAAGTTAAATTTTTAGAGTTAAATAAAAAAGCAAGAACAATGATAGCTGAGGAATGTAAAAAACTTGGACTAATAAAAGCAGAAGAAGAAGTTTCAAAGTATTATTGGCATAGTATTGGACATAGTTTAGGTTTAGATACCCATGATGTTGATTCGCCAGATAGAGATACTGTATTTAAAGAAGGAATGGTATGGACAGTAGAACCAGGAATATATATAGAAGAGGAAGGGATAGGTATTAGGATAGAAGATGATGTTTTAGTAACTGATACAGGTGTAGAGGTATTAACTAAGAATATGATAAAGAGTATTGAAGATATAGAAAATTATATGTCTAAAAATTAGTATATATCATCTTATATAAGGAAAAAATAAAAGAAATACTTAAATTCAAACATTTTGATACGGGGTGATTTTATGGTCAATGATGCAAAAAAGATATTTTTAGCAGGTGTTGGAGCAGCGGCTATGACTTATGAAAAAGCAAGTGAAGTTGTGTCAACATTAGTTGAAAAAGGTAAACTTACAGTAGATGAAGGAAAAGAGTTGTCAGAAGAACTAAAGAGAGAAGTTAAAAGTTCAGCAGAAGAAGTTAAAGAAAAAGTAGCAGAAAAGATAAAACCATTAACAAGAGAAGATTTAAGATGCATTTTAGAGGAAATGAATTATGCAACTAAATCTGAAATTTTAGAATTACAAAGAAGAATAGAGGTTTTAGAACAAAAAAATAACTAACGTGGAATCCCTTGCTTAAACATTTAAGTAAGGGAATTTCTTTAGGAGTTGAAGTTATGAGAAATAAATCTACAGAACGATTTAATGAAATTATTAAGGTTTTTGCATTTTATGGATTTGGAGTAATAATAGATAATAAAGTAACCCATAGTAAGAAATCAGCAGAGAATTTAAGAAAAGTATTTGAAACACTTGGACCTACTTTTATTAAAATTGGACAAATACTAAGTACTAGAACAGATATATTACCTAATGAATATATAAATGAGCTTATTAAGTTACAAGATTCGGCGAAAGAAGAAAGTTATGATTTAATTAAAGAAGTTATTGAAATATCTTTAAATAAGAGTATAGAAAATTATTTTTCATACTTTAGTAAGGAGCCAATTGCAGCGGCATCAGTTTCACAAGTCCACGAAGGAATATTAAAAGATGGAAGAAATGTTGTTGTTAAGGTCCAAAGGCCTAATATTTATGAAAAAATGAGGATAGATATATCCATTTTAAAGAGGATGGTTAGGTTTACTAGATTTAAGTTAGAAATACCGGGAATTGATATTTTAGAAGTACTTGAGGAGCTTGAAGAAAGCTTAAAAAAAGAATTGAATTTTATACTTGAAGGGGAGAATATAAAAAGATTTAAAGAAAATAATGAGAATGTAGTAGTCTTGCATGTTCCTGAAGTGATAGATGAACTTTGGAGTATGAAAGTTTTAACCCTTGAAAAGATAGATGGCTTTAAAATAAATAATACAAAAAAGATTAAGGAAGAAGGTTATTCTAATAGGGATATAGCAAGAAAATTGGCATTATGCTATTGTAAACAAGTATTTGAAGATGGTTTCTTTCATGGAGATCCTCATCCAGGAAATATATTGATTTCTGAAGGAAAATTATGTTTTATTGACTTTGGAATTATGGGAGAATTAAATGAAACATTAAGAAATTGGTTGAATTATGCTATGTTTGCTTTGGCAACTGCAGATAAGAAAAAATTAAGTGAATTTATTTTAGCTGTAGGTATCAAAAGAGGAAAAATCGATAAGGGATTATTATATGAGGATATAAGTTATCTATTTGATAGTTATGTAACAACTAGTTTAAAGAATATAAAAATAGAGATATTATTTCGAGAGGTTTTTACAATTGCAAAAAAGAATAATATACAATTACCCAGGAAATTAGTTAGCTTAGTTAGAGGAATTATAATATTGGAAGGAGTAATTGCTGAAGTAGATCCAGAGTTTGATATTTTTTCTATAGCAATATCCTTCGTTAAATCGAAAAGTAAAACGGCACTTTTAAAGGAGTTAAAAGGTGAAGAATTAATATTAGCAACCTATTCATTTATGAGAGACCTTATAAGAATCCCAACAGAGACTTTAGAAGTACTAAATAGTATAGAAAATGGTAGAAGTAAAATAAATTTGCATATAACTGATTTAAATAAGACTATATCTAATATGCAAAACATGGTTAACAGATTGACCGGAGGACTTTTGGTTTCATCTCTTATAATATCTTCATCACTTATAATATGTAATAAGGTAGGTCCTACATATAGAGATTTATCTTTACTTGGGGTTGTTGGATATTTGGTATCAGGGATATTTGCTATCTTATTATTAGTTTCTATGATTAGAGCTGGGGATTTTAAGAGAAGGAATAAATAATATTTGACATAGAAATTTTTTTGATTTATCATAAGTATGGAAATGCTATGAAAAGAAGAGTAATAAAGGAATGTGTTTGAAGAGAGCTGATATTTGGTGAAAATCAGTAACAGAAAACTTTATGAAGATGGTCTTGGAGCAGAACTATTGAGCTGGATCTTAGTTAGATAGTTACGGGAGCAACCGTTATATTGCAAGGTGATGATAGTCAGCTAAAGAGTTTCTTATCGTGAGGTAAGAGAGAAATAGAGTGGTAACACGTAATTTAAGTTTAATACGTCTCTATATAGGTAAAATACCTATATAGAGACTTTTTTTATAAAGATATTTTAATAGAGGAGGAAAAGATATGAGTAAGAAACCATATTATATAACTACGCCAATTTATTATCCATCAACTAAATTACATATAGGGAATACCTATACAACAGTTGCAGCTGATGCAATTTCAAGATTCAAGAGATTAACAGGTTACGATGTAATGTTTTTAACAGGAACAGATGAACATGGTCAAAAGATCCAAAGGGTAGCAGAAGAAAAGGGCATAACTCCAAAGGAACATGTAGATGAAATAGTAGCTGGGATTAAAGATTTATGGAGCATGATGAATATAAGCTATGATAAATTCATAAGAACTACTGATGATTATCATATGAAAGCTGTTCAAGATATATTTAAGAAACTTTATGATCAAGGAGATATATATAAGAGTTCATATGAAGGATGGTATTGTACACCTTGTGAATCATTTTGGACAGAAACTCAACTAGTAAATAGTAATTGCCCAGATTGTGGTAGGCCTGTTGAGAGATCAAAAGAAGAAGCTTATTTCTTTAAAATGAGTAAGTATGCTGATAAATTAATTCAATATATAGAAGAACATCCTGATTTTATCCAGCCAGAATCAAGAAAAAATGAAATGTTAAATAACTTCTTAAGACCAGGATTACAAGATCTTTGTGTTTCAAGAACAAGTTTTAATTGGGGAATTCCAGTAACATTTGATGAAAGTCATGTAATTTATGTTTGGATAGATGCATTATCAAACTACATAACTGCTTTAGGTTATGGAAATGATGATACAGAATTATATAAAAAGTTCTGGCCAGCGGATGTTCATTTAATTGGAAAAGATATTTTAAGATTCCACACAATATATTGGCCAATTATGTTGATGGCTTTAGGATTACCTTTACCAAAGCAAGTATTTGGGCATGGATGGTTACTTGTTGATGGAGGCAAAATGTCAAAGTCAAAGGGAAATGTAGTAGATCCAGTGACTCTTGTAAATAGCTTTGGAGTAGATCCTGTTAGGTATTATTTATTAAGAGAAATTCCTTTTGGATCAGATGGATTGTTTAACAACGAAATATTTATAAAGAAGATTAATTCAGATTTGTGTAATGATCTTGGTAATCTTTTATCAAGAACTGTAGCTATGGTTGAAAAGTATTTTGGAGGAGTAATTCCTGCTCAGTCAGTGAAGGAAGGCATAGATGATGAATTAATAAATCTTGCTTTAGAAACACCAAAAAAGGTTGAAGAAAGCATAAATGAACTAAAGATTCCAGAAGCTTTAGAAGCTATATTTGACTTAATTGGAAGAGCAAATAAATATATAGATGAAACAACTCCTTGGATATTGGCTAAAGATGAAGCTAAAAAGGATAGGCTTGGAACTGTTTTATATAATTTGTCAGAAGCTCTAAGATTTGTTTCAATACTAATATCTTCATTTTTACCAGATACAGCGAAGAAGATAAATGAACAAATAGCTACAACTAATGTTGAGTGGGATTCTTTAAAAGAATTTAACGGAACAGTTGTAGGAACTAAGGTGGTTAAGGGTGATAACTTATTCCCAAGAATAGATGTAGATGCAAAATTAGCTGAATTAGAAGCATTAAAAGAAGCTGAATCGAAATCAAGTAAAAGAGAAATAATACCTATAAAAGAGGAAATAACTATAGATGATTTCTCGAAAATAGATCTTAGGGTAGTTAAGGTTATAGCTTGTGAACCTGTAAAAGGTGCTAAAAAATTACTTAAATTAAAGGTTGATTTAGGCAACGAAGAAAGACAGGTTGTATCAGGTATAGCAAAGGATTATAAACCGGAAGAATTGGTAGGGAAAAATGTCGTTTTAGTAGCTAACTTAAAGCCAGTAAAATTAAGAGGTGAATTATCACAAGGAATGATACTAGCTGCATCAACAGATGATGATAGTATATTAAAGGTAGTTGATCCAGGTGAATTACCAACAGGTAGTGTTGTAAGATAATTTAAATATTATTAAGAGTTCAGGAAACTGGACTCTTAATCTTAATATAAGAGGTAGAGTATGAATGTAATTATAGGTAATGCATGGCCATATGCTAATGGGCCACTTCATTTAGGAAGAATAGCAGTATTAATGCCGGGGGATGTTTTAGCGAGATACCATAGATTAATGGGTGATGATGTGGTATTTATTTCAGGAAGTGATTCCCATGGAACACCTGTAGATATGAAGGCCAAGGAAGAAGGAATATCACCTCTAGAGGTAGCAGAAAAGTATCATGAGGAGTTTTGCAGGTGTTTTAACAAGTTAGGTTTTTCTTTTGATTTATTTACTAAAACTCATACCGAATATCATAGTAGAAAAGTACAAGAATTTATATTGGATTTATATGAAAAAGGTTATATTTACGAAAAAGAGGTAGAACAAACTTTTTGTGAAAAATGTAATGAGTATTTACTAGATAAATATATAGAAGGGAAATGTCCACATTGTGGAGAAATTGCTTCAGGAGATCAATGTACTGAATGTTCAGAGATATTTGAAACGGAAGATTTAAAAGATAAAAGATGCAAGATTTGTGGATCTGAGCCAGTGGTTAAAAAAACTAAACATCTATTTTTTGCCTTATCAAAGTTTGAAAATGATGTTAGAAGGATATACATAAAGCAAAAAGGTTGGAGGGAAAATGCGGAGGTTATAACTAAAAGGTATTTAGACGAAGGCTTGAGAGATAGAGCTGTAACTAGAGATTTTAATTGGGGGATTGATGTTCCACTAGTTGGGTATGAAGATAAAAAGATATATGTGTGGATTGAAGCTGTAATGGGGTATTTAACAGCTAGCATGATGTGCATAGAGAAAAGAAATGAAAATTATATGGATTATTGGAATGGAGA
This sequence comes from Clostridium sp. HBUAS56017, assembly GCF_007115085.1. Taxonomy (NCBI): domain Bacteria; kingdom Bacillati; phylum Bacillota; class Clostridia; order Eubacteriales; family Clostridiaceae; genus Clostridium; species Clostridium sp. HBUAS56017. The sequence continues at coordinate 21,382 of NZ_SULK01000016.1, forward strand.
GGATAGTAGAATATACTTTGTCCATGGTAAAGATAACATACCATTTCATACAATAATTTTTCCTAGTTTGTTAGCTGGATTGGGAATAAAAAATCCATGTATAAGAGAAATATCTAGCGAGTATTTGAAGTTAGAAGGTAAAAAGTTTTCTACCACTAAGAACTGGGCCATATGGATAGATTATTTAACTGATAATTATAATACAGATTTAATAAGATACTATTTAATTCTAAATGGACCTGAAAAACGAGATTCAGACTTTGTTTGGAAAGATTTTATTAGTACTAATAATAACGACTTAGTAGGTTTGTATGGGAATTTTGTTAATAGAACATTAACTTTTTTACAGAACAATTTTAACGGGAAAGTCCCAGAGGGAAAAATGCCGCAAAAATTAAAAGATGAATTGTTTAATGTTTATTTTGATGTTGGAGATAGAATTGAAGAAGGCAGATTTAAAGATGGACTTCAGCAAATTATAAATGTAGTAAAAAAGGCTAATAAGTTTTTTGATGAAGAAAAGCCTTGGGAAAGGTTGGCCGATGATAAAAAGAAGTGTGCTGAAACAATTTATATTTGTATTCAAATTATTGCAAACTTATCAAATTTGTTTGAACCATTTATGCCTTATTCATCTAAGAAAATAAGAGAATACTTAAATATAGATGAGGCCGCATGGAGTTATGTGGAAAAGAAGACTGGCAATATAAATAAAGTTGATGTCCTGTTTGAAAAAATAGATAAAAAGAATATTACGAAAGAAGTATTAAGATTAAAAAATAAGGTTATATAAAAGTTTTAGATTATTTATGAAAATATAATGTGATAATCTTATTAAGTTCGGAAACTTGTGTTTTTAATAATAATACTATAATGGAAAAAACCAGAGTATCTGCAATAGGGGATGAGATACTCTGGCCAACCATTCACACGAGAATGGTTTAGGGGTAAATAATAATGCTTTAACTACTTTACATGTATTACTATAATATACGTATATGACAATTCTGTGTCAAAAAAATTAAAAAAGAGTGTATAACAAATTTACTTATGTAAGAGAATACCTATTAAGAGGTGAAAAAAATGAGTAACAATGAGAATGTTATACATGAAATGAATAAGTTTTTAAAGGGAATTCATATGGGTGGAACCACATTTAAAGATTATTTGGAAAAAGCTAAAACACTCAAGTTAAAGCAAGAATTAGTTGAAATAATAGAGTCATTTAAACGTCATGAAGAAGCTATAACAAAGAGAGTAAATCAGTTAGGTGGTAATGCTTCTGATAGTGTTGGATTGATGGGAATGATGGGTGAGTTTTTTGAAAAAGTTAAACTAATGCCAGTAGAAACTGATGAGGAAGTTGTAGAACATGCTATTAATGCAATGAATATGGGAATTAAAAATGGAAATAAATTCATAGATGGACATAAAGATTTAGAAGAAAGTTTGTTAAAAGAAGTTAAGGCAGTTGTTGATGATTATGATGGGCATTTAATAAAATTAAAAAAACTTCTTTGATTTATTAGAAAGCTCCAATGGAGTTTTCTTTTTTATATTGAAAAACAAAAAAATAAGTTTGTTCCTTATTAATATAAAGAAGTATAATAATTATGTAAAAAGTTGAGAAATGGAGTGATTTTATGGCAAATAAGTATAAGATATTTGATAGTCATGCTCATTATGATGATGAAGCATTTGACATAGATAGAGATGAGTTGATTGAAAATCTAAATGAAGCTGGAGTAATAGGTATATTAAATTGTTCTTCAAGCTACGAAAGTATAAGAAAAACTTGTGAAATTATTAACAAGTGGAGTTTTATTTATGGAGCTGTAGGTATACATCCAGAAAATGCAAATGAATTAACGAAAAATAGATTAGAAGAAATTAAGGATATAATAAAAAGTAATCCTAAAGTTATAGCAGTAGGAGAGATAGGATTAGATTACTACTGGGAGGAAAATCCACCAAGGGATGTACAGAAAGAAGTGTTTAGGAAACACATGATTATAGCTAAGGAATTAAATTTACCTGTTATTATTCATGATAGAGATGCACATAAAGATACTTTAAGCATAATGAAGGAGTTCCCAGAAGTGAAAGGCATAGTTCATTGCTTTTCAGGGAGTGTAGAATTTGCTAGAGAATGTTTAAAATTAGGCTATTATATTGGAGTTACTGGAGTTGTAACTTTTAAGAATGCTAAGAAGTTAGTTGAAGTAATTAAAGAAGTGCCGGTTGATCGATTATTAGTAGAAACAGATTGTCCATATATGGCTCCAGAGCCTAATAGAGGTAAAAGGAACAAATCAGATTATATTGAGTATATAATAGAACGAATTGCCTTAATCAAGGAAATTGATCCTAAACAATTAAATTTGAGAGTTAACGAAAACTTTTATAGGTTGATGAAATTGGAAAAATATAGTAAAATATAGTTTGTACAGCGAATAAAAATTTAATATGTGGGAATAATAGGAATGTGGGACTTATTATATTTTTAGAGATCTTCACCAATTAGTACCTAGATGAATTGAGAATATTAGCTATTATAAATATTATTTATTTTTTTATGCATAATGTGCATTTTATTACAATTCATCATATGCAAGAGTATAGAAATTTGACAAATTAGTAATTTCTAATATATAATGCAAAAGACGCTCTTGCCAAAGGAGGGGAATAAATGGTAGAAAAATTCAGGGAATACTTGAAGAGAAGTTTTTCTAACGGTCCGAAGGCAAAGATAATGTTGGGACTAATAATTTGTATAGCGTGTATAGTCACGATTTTAGTCTCTATGAGGAAGACAGTTAATATAAGTATAGACGGAAAAGACGAAACAATTATCACATATAAAGGGACTGTTAAAGATGTGTTGCAAGAAAGAGGCTACGAAATAGTAGAAAAAGATAAAGTGCAACCATCCTTAGAATCCAATATTACGAATGATGAAACAATATCGATTAAGAAAGCTGTACCAGTTAAGGTTGTTATAGCAGGTGAAGAGCGAAATATATTAACAGCCGAAAACACAATAGAGGACATGCTACTTGCAGAAGCAGATAATCTTGCAGAAGATGGGATATACTATAAAGATACAGATATAGTTAGTCCAAGCAAAGATACTGAAATTGCACCAGATATGGACATTCAAGTAGTTAATGTTAAAGAAGAAGAAGTACAGGATATGGAGGATATACCATTCGATACGGAACAAACTATTGATTATAATAAAATTAATACCTATAGAGAGGTAACTAAAGCTGGAGAAACTGGTAAGAAAGCAGTTACTTATAAAGTTGTTAAACATAATGATGAAGTTATTGCTAAATTAAGAGTTAGTGAAACTCCAGTAAAAGACCCACAAACAGAGCATGTTACAGTTGGTGGTGCAATTCAAAAAACAAGTAGAAGTGGAGAAACTTATCTATCGAAAAAAACTTTGTATATGGAAGCTACAGCTTATTCTGGTGGTGGAAGAACTGCTACAGGAAGAACGGTAACTTATAATCCTGATGGTATAAGTACAATTGCTGTAGATCCAAGAGTAATACCTCTTGGAAGTTTAGTAGAAGTAAGTGGATATGGGCTAGCGATTGCATCGGATACAGGTGGTGTAATTAAAGGGGACATTATTGATGTTTACTTTGATTCAAACGGTGAATGTACAAGCTGGGGAAGAAAGTATAATGTTGAAGTTAACATAAAAGCATACCCAGGCGAATGGTAGAAAATGATTAAGAACTGTCTCGAAATATGAGACAGTTCTTTTATTTATTTGACATTATACAGTTATATAGGTAAATTAAGAATATATTAAAATGGAAGGAAGAATTATTTTGATTAAAGAAGTGATAGTAGTAGAAGGTAGGGATGACATAACAGCTGTAAAAAAAGCAGTTGATGCAGAAATTATAGCTACTAGTGGATTTGGTATAAATGCTAAGATTATAGATAGAATAAAAGAAGCACAAAAAAGGAAAGGTGTTATAGTCTTAACGGATCCTGATTTTGCTGGAGAGAAAATAAGAAGCATAATAGCAAAAAGAGTAAAGGGTGTAAAGCATGCATATATAGCGCAAGAAGATGGGCTAAAAGATGGAGATATAGGAGTTGAAAATGCAACACCTGAGGTTATACTAAAGGCTTTGGAAGGAGCAAAAGTAACTTTAGAAGAGAAAAGTGAAAATTTTACTATGGACGATATGTTTTATTGTAAACTAACAGGGCAAGCAGATTCGAAAAAAAGACGAATAATACTAGGCAAGGAACTAGGGATTGGATACGGAAATGCTAATCAGATGTTATCAAGATTAAATAACTATGGTATTACAGAAGAGGAATTTGTAAAGGCTATAAATAAAATAAAAGAGGAATTAGGAGATAGCTAATGGATATAAAAGATTATAAGACACAAGAGCTAGTAAAGAAATATAATTTTAAATTTTCAAAGAGTTTAGGACAAAATTTTTTAATAGATGATTCAGTGCTAAATGATATTGTAGATGGTGCAGATGTTCAGGAAGATGATTTAGTAATAGAAATAGGACCGGGAGTAGGATCTTTGACAGCTCAGCTTATAGATAAAGCTAAGAAGGTGGTATCTATAGAACTAGATAATGATCTTATTCCTATATTAGAAACAGAACTTGGTCAGTATGAGAATTTCTCATTAATACATAATGACGCGTTAAAGGTGGATTTTAATGAAATTATTGGAGAAGAAAATAGTGTTAAGTTAGTAGCAAATCTTCCTTATTACGTTACAACTCCTATTATTGTAAGACTACTTAAAGAGGGATATAAATTTAAATCTCTTACTATAATGATACAAAAGGAAGTTGCAGAGAGAATAGATGCTGAGCCAAATTGTAAGGAATATGGCTCTTTATCACTATTGGTTCAATATTATTGTAATACTAGAATAATAAGAACTGTAACACCTAGTTGTTTTATTCCTAGGCCTAAGGTTGATTCTATAGTAATTAGATTAGATAGATTAGATGAGCCGAAGGTGAAAGTTAAAGATGAAAATTTGATGTTTGAAATAATAAGAAATGCTTTTAATATGAGAAGAAAAACTCTTTGGAATGGAACAAAGTTTATAGGTATGCCAAAAGAGAAGCTTTTAGAAGCTTATGAGAAAGCAGGAATTGACCCAAAAAGAAGAGGAGAAACATTAAGTTTACAAGAGTTTGCAACGTTATCAGATTGTGTTAGTGAATTAAGATAGAAAATAGCATAATTATTAGTACTTCGCATATAATGTATTGAAATAATTTATGTGGAGGAATAGGCTTGGCACATAATAAATTGTATAGAAATTTTATAATTTTACAGGAGGATGAAAAAAGCCATGGTATTTCAGGGGAAAAGCCTCTATCGGGATATGCAAAAATAGAAGCAAAGAGCGACAAGTGCAAAATATCATTTTATGCTCAAAATTTAAATAAAGATGATAAATACACCATAGTACTTATTTGCTACAAGAAAGATATGAAACAGATAGTAGACTTAGGCTCCTTGGAAGTAACAGACGTAGGTAAAGGAGAGGCTTGTAAGGAATACTATATAAATAACATAGCAGGCTTGGATTTTTCTTATGAAAAGATATCAGGAGCTGCAATATGTAAATACAAAGATGGTGAATTATCATTTTTAATGTATGGCTTTATGAATGGAGAAAACATAAAGGATGGCTGGAAAAAGTGTAAAGTGATAAAATACGCAGATAAAGAAGATAAAACCTTTAAGAAAGATTTCAAGAAGATAGAGAAGAACTTTGATGATAAGGGTTTGAATAAAGTAGAAGATCATCATGTTGAATACCATAAGGCTGAATATGATGATAAACATGGAAAAGATTTAGAAAAACATCATAAAGAAAATAATGATGCTTACAAAGAAGATAAATGTGAGGATGAACATAAGGACTATCATAAAGAGAAACATGAAGATTATCATGATAAAAAAGAAGAATATGAAGGTGGTAAAGAAGAGCATCATGAACATCACCATGAGGAACATCATGATGAAGAAAATAAGTATAAACATAGTTGCAAAGAAGAAAATGATTATTATGATGATGAAGGTTATGGGGCTGTCGGAGAAAAATGTAGTAACATAATGGAAAAAGAATCAAAGTTTGATCAGTATGAGAAAAGTATTGAAAAGACTAAGAATAGAGAAACTATTTCAGATAAATTTGAGTTAAGTGGAGACATGGGAAAATTCTTCAATGAAATTGTTAATGGATTTGAAGAATATAGAAGTAAAGCTAATGATATAAAATATTGTAAGTGGTACAAGGTTAATGTAAATAGTTTAGATGATATGTGCAATATAAATAATTATAATAAGTATACAGTAGCTTATTATCCTATGTTGAATTATTACCCTTATATAAAGAAATATGGTTATTTTATGCTTGGGTATAAATGTGATTCTAAAGGTAATTTAAAGTATATAGTTTATGGCGTTCCAGGAAAGAAAGATGAGGATGAACAACCTTATGCAGGAAAGACAGGTTTTGTTACTTGGATGGAACTGGATAGTGGAAACGAAGGTTGTTGGTTAATGTTTTATGATTTTAGAAACTCAACAATAGTAGTGCCAATGAAGTAAGGTAAGGTTTATGAATAAAAAACAATTAACTATGACTTTAATATTAGGAGCGCTTATGCTTCTTTTAATATTTACCCAGAGATTTTTTGATAATAACTTTAAGAAAGTAGCATTAACGAATAGCAATATGGGGGAATTAAAGGAATATTCAATGGTTAATGGGCAATTTGCTTATTCTATACCCAGCAAGTGGAGTTTAAAAGATATAAATTCAGATGACTATGATGTCTTTAAGGCAGAATTTAAAGGTAATGATATAATGGGATATATCGAATTAATTAACAATAATGATGATGTAGTTTCAGTGGCACAAAAAGATTTAGATAACTTGATACTTTCTCATGATAAGGAGAAAATAGATAGATATAAGTCAGGCAAAAGAAATTGCATAAAAGTTATTTATAAGACTAAGATAAAAAATGGATATACATTTGTTAATATAAATTATTATATTCCTTTAAATGAAGGCAAGATAGGTAAAGTTACTTTTATTGTTAAAGAAGATTCTTATAAGGATGATATGTCTGTGGTTTTCAATTCTATTGTAGATAATTATATATGCAAATAAGAGTTTGCCATTAGTTCATTAAAGTATTATAATTTATATGTATATTAGGGGAAGCTAATAAGCTTCTCCTAATTAATTATATAAGTTATTATGAAGGAGAGTATTACAATTGAAGAAAAATAAATTCTTAATTATAGGATTAATAATTATTATTATAACAACTTCTCTTTCGGGATGTAGTTTAATAGACAAAGGTTTGGAAAAATTAAATTTTAAAAATAGTGACTTTGAATATATACATCAAAGTAAGGTAGATAAAATAGTTATTCAGAGTGCGCGAGATTCAGGATTTAAATTTGTTATAACTGATAATAATGCTATTAATGATATATACAATATATTAAGTAAAGGTAAAGTAAAAAGTGAGAAGACTTCTTTAGATCCAGATTATAATTTTGAAGTCTACATGGGAGACGAAGTAAAATCATATAAATATGCTGTAAGTGTTGATGAAAGAGGCGTAGGAAATTTTTATGATGATAATACTGCATATTTAATTTCGAAAGATTTAGATGATACTATCATGCAGAATTTATCTACAACAAGAAAACCTAGAGATTTTGAGGATATATATTATAATAGTATATTACAAGTAATTAACAAGAAAAAAGATGAGTTGACATCATCGGATAATAAAGTTGGAGTTAATATAAGTGGAGATGTAGATTGTTTAAAATATATGTTTTCCGTAGATCTTAAGAATTTTGAGAAAAATTTAAATAAAGCAGTACCAGGAATTAAACTTATTAATAATGATATATCTGATTTTGATACTGTTATTACAGTAAAAAATAGAGGATATAGTAGTAAAGTATTTAAAACAAGTATAGTTGTAGATAATAAGAAAGCTAAGAGTTATGAAACTTATTATGTTCAAGGAGCTTATGAATATAAGAATTGGAAAATAACTGTGAGTGAACCAAATGAAAAGCCAAAGAGTTGGTAGAGATTAAGGAGGACAAAATGGGAAGTTGTGATAATTGTGCTAGCAAGGAGCAATGTGCTTCAAAGGGAATTACATCATGTGAAACTTCAATTAAGGTATTACCTAAGTATGGGAATATAAAAAATGTAATTGGAGTGATTAGTGGTAAAGGTGGAGTGGGAAAATCTACAATAACAGGGATAATGGCTACGATGTTAAGAAAAAGAGGTTACACTGTTGGGGTTTTGGATGCAGATATTACAGGTCCTTCTATGCCTAGATTTTTTGGAATTAACAATCAAAGAGCACAGATAACACCTATAAATGAAAATGCTGTGAAGTTTTCACCGGTAGAGACTAAAAGTGGAATAAAAGTTATGTCTATGAATTTAATTACACAGGTAGAGGATCAACCAGTTATATGGAGAGGGCCGGTAATCACTGGAGTACTAAATCAAATGTATATAGATACTGAATGGGGAGAATTAGACTACTTATTAATAGATATGCCACCAGGGACAGGAGATATTGCTTTAACTGTTATGCAAGATTTCCCTATAAAAGAATTGGTGATAGTATCTACGCCTCAAAGTATGGTATCTATGATAGTTAAAAAAGTTGTTATAATGGCAGAAAAAGTTGGAATAAAAATAAGAGGGGTAGTAGAAAATATGTCTTACATAGTGTGTACTGGCTGCGAGAAGAAGGTGCATGTATTTAGTAAGAAATCAGCAGAAGAACATGCTGATTATCTAGGAATTCCTTTAATAGGGGAATTACCTATTGATTTAGAATTTACAGAAGCTTTAGAAGAAGGCAAAGCTGAAGAGTATGTATTAAGTAATTCTTTATATTCATTAATCTTTGAAGGGCTATATTAATAATTTTCATTTCTTTGGAGATAATACTTTATGAAAGTATTCTAAAGGAAGGGGAATTAAATATGAAAGCAAAAGTAGATCAAGAAGCTTGCGTTGGATGTGGATTATGTCCATCAATATGTGAAGAGGTATTTCAATTGGGGGATGATGGAAAAGCACACGCAATTGTTGATACAGTTCCAGCAAATGTTGAAGATGCAGCTAAAGATGCAGAATCTAGTTGCCCTGTTGATGCTATAGAATGTGAATAATGATATTAAAAAAGAACCTTTAATAAAGGTTCTTTTTTAATATCAAGCTTTTGCTTCTTTTAAAAATATATTTAATGGAAGTAAAGCGATTACTATAACACAGATTATTGCATCAGCAGCTACCATTGGACCATTTACAACTGCAGAGTATATCCATGGGTGCATTCCGGCAGATAGAGCATCTGATGAGAAGAATACTACTCCTGATATAAAGTGACAAACAAATTTTACGACAAACGCCATTATTGTGGCTGGAATAGGTTTATCTCTTAAATATCCTGCTAATCCTATTGCTAAAGATGGTAATGGATAATCAAATAAAATTTGAACTGGATGAACAAAATATGGATCAAGGAATAAATTTAAAAGACCATATAAAAATCCAGTTAGCATCCCTATTTCAGGACCGTAAATAAAGGCAATTAATAAAATAGGAACCATTCCTCCAAGGGTGACGCTTCCACCCATAGGAAAGTGATATATTCTAAATACTTGTAGCACGCAAGCTAAAGCTAAAGCTATTCCTATACGGCTAATCATTTTAGCATCAAGTTTTACTTTTTTAAATCTAATTAAGGCAACAATAATTATTGCTAATCCGATTAATCCAATAAATAAACTTGGATTATTAATAAGTGTTTGTGATTTATCAGAAAAACCAGTAAAATAGTTTCTTAGTCTATCCGACCAATCGCTTAAAAAATTCATAAAAAAACCTCCTAGTAATTCTGCTAGAAGGCCTAAAGCTTAATAATATAATAATTATAATTGCTTTCCTACGCTGGTATTAACCAGATCAGGTACAAGGGTTAACGATATACATTTCTCAGCCTTTAGGCACCCCTAGCAGATATTTTCATTTCTGCTTTTATTTTATGTCTTGCATTAGAAAAAGTCAATTAATTTATTGACAACCATGCTAGACGAATTTGGGGCAGTTGGACTACATACTATATTTTCATTAGGGATATTGATGGTATCTCCTATATTGAAGTTAGATATTTGATTTAAAGGAATTGATGTTATTCTTCCATCTTCAAGGGAAACATATGCATCAATACTGTTTTTATCAATAATTATTGCTTTCATTTATATGTACCTCCTATATAATAGGATGGCTATAAAAGAAAAAGATATACCTAAGTATATCTAATAAAGATCATTATAAATAATTTTGAAAACCTCTAAGGATTCTTCAATTTTAGATTTTAATAATTTTTTTTTGCTTTCAAAATTGATTCTTCCTTCTTTAGTTAATGTATATATTTTTTGAAACTTTTTCTTTGGATCGTTCCACTCGCCTATAATATCTCCTTGTTTCTCTAGTTTCTTTAAAATAGGGTATATTCCACCAGTACTAGGCACCCATAGTCCATTAGTTTTTTCACCTATTTTATGAGATATATCATTTCCATTTGACGGATTTAAACTTAAGATATAAAGAATATAAATTGGAAGCAATCCTTTTGTAAAAACCTGCCCTACGGCTTCATTTTCTTTTTTTATTTTTTTTAAATCAGCAAGTTTTTGTTTATATTCTTCATATAATCGTTTCTCCTCGGCTTTAAGATCCTTTTCATTCATGATTAGATTTAGAGTTCTTCTATAATGAAGCCTAATAATCCAGGACCAGTGTGGACTCCTAATGCAGGGCCTACAGTGGCAGTGGAAATTTCATTTATATTTTCATTTGTTTTTAAAGCATTAAGAATGGCATTACTTTCCTCGATAGCATTTCCTTCGATAATCCAAATGTTGCATTTGTTTTTGTTTAAATAGCCTTCTACAATTTCCTTTAATTTATTTATAGATTGTTTACGGCCTCTAGCTTTAGCATATGTTTGATAAATACCGTCATCTCCAACAAAAACTATTGGTTTTAAATTTAGAAGTTCTCCAATTGTTCCAGCAACTCTTCCTATTCTTCCGCCTTTTTTTAGATATTCAAGTGTATTCAATGTGAAATAGGTATGTACACTTTTTCGGTAAGTTGGAAGCAGTGATATAATTTCTTCAAAGGTTTTTCCTTCTTTAACAAGCTTTGAAGCTGATAATACAATAGAGCCTTGTGCCATGCTTAATGTTTTAGAGTCATAAACATAACTTGTTAGGTTAGGGTGGTCTTCTAAAGCCAATCTAACAGAATTACTTGTACCAGAAAGAGCACTTGATATATGTATAGCAATAACATGTGTATAGCCTTCTTCTTCAAGGTTAGTTAATATACTCTCTATTTTCTTCATACAAGGCAAAGAAGTAGTAGGTATTTCTTTTTCTAATGAGTCATATAGTTCATATGGTGTTATACTTACTCCATCTTCATATTCATTATCAGAATATATAATTCTAAAAGGAAGGGAAAATATATTATGTTCTTTTAGTAAATCTGATGATAAATCAGATCCGCTATCGGTTATTATTGCGATCTTCTGCATAGTAATACCTCCAATATATGTAACAAAATTATTATCAATAGTGATAATGTTAACTATATCAGAAGTGATAATGTTAGGCAATAAAAATATTGGACTACCTGACTTCCATAATGGAAAGTATAGTTAGCCCAACATTTAGCTAGTTTTCTGCAATATTATCATTTAGAAGGAGTTCCTATGGATATATCATTTTTTTTATCAACTATATGCCAAATTGTTTTTCCAGGAGAAAGGGGAACCTTGTTTCCTGATTTGTCATATAATATAGTTCTTGAGCCTTTGGCTGACTTTTCCCAAGTTACATCTATAACCTTACCTCCAGATAAAACATATCCCTCTCCTTTGCCTAAGAGGTCTATATTTAAATGTAAGTTATCACTGCTTAGATTTATATTTGTTTTTTGTATTACTATATTTGAAAAATTTAATTGATTATTATTTAATGCATCAATAGAAATTTTGCCATCCATAGACTTTGTATACAGACCATCCTTATAGTTATATGATGTGTTGTATCCTTTATTAATAGTGATACTTAAATTGTTTGCTTCAGTAAATTCTGAATTAGAATAATATTCACTATTAAAACTTAAAAAGGGTTTGTTTTTAATTTCTAAATTCTTACTAATAATATATTTAGTTATGTTTTCCGAGGAAGTATATAAATTGTGAGGAGCTTTTCTTTTATTATCTCTCCAGAAATAGGAGCCTTCAGAAATTTCATTTATGCTCATTAAATTTTTATCATTTGAAATTCTATTTAATGCATCTTCTGAGCCGCCGCAATGAGCAAAGGGGAGTTCAAGTTCCTCGGCAATATCTATGAAGTATGGGCGAACACTCCTTATAGGACCGATTACTTCTGGCAAATTATCATGGAATAAAGCTATAAATCTAGGAATTCCACCTTCAGCAGAAGTTTCATAGATAATATCTGCATATGAAATTCCGCTTTGTGGACGAGCTTGTGAAGAATTTTCAATCATTCCCATGAAAGAAGGTTTGTTGTTATCGTCAGCGGTACATTCCTTACCGGTATAGTAACTGTAATATTTTTCTTCTGGTTTTTCTTTAATATTATCTGTAGAAGATATGGTTTTATTTTGACAACCTATAAGTAAAACTGATAATGAAAAAATAATTAAAAAAATTTTTTTCATATTTAGCCTCCTAAAGTATTTTTGAAGTGGCGGTATAGTTTAATTCTAATGCAAACAGGAAATAAATTCCATAGAATCTAATTAAAATATTGGTCATAAAAGTAGAATACTCTAAAAAAGTGAGAAAAGAAGAACAATATAGTAATAAATAATGATATAGATGATTAATTGATTTTTTCAGTAATTTGATATATGTAATTTTATGAAGTATAATAACATTTGTGGTTTAAACCACTACTATATATTGTGTAGCGGGGGTGTAGCTGTTGCTATATGTTGTGAAGAGAGACGGAAGAGAAGTTGAGTTTAATGCTGACAAAATAACTCATGCTATAAAAGGTGCTTCCGGAGAAGAAGGTCTTAACTTAAAAACAAGTGAAATTTATGAAGCTGTACAGAAGGTCGTTATGTATATAGAGATGACTGAAAAAAATAAAATTACAGTGGAAGAAATTCAAAATTATGTTGAGAAAGCATTAGAGGATACTAATCATAAGGAAATTGCTTTAGCATATTCCAATTATAGAAAAGAAAGAACAAAGATTAGAGATATTAAGTCAGATTTAATGAAAGCAATACAAAAAATTGGTGTTGAAACAGATAGGGATAATGCTAATGTAGGAAATAATTTCAGTTCAAAACTTTTGAGAATAGCATCAGAGTCAAATAAGTGGCATAATCTTTCAGCTATGCCAAAGTATTTAGCGAAAGCTCATGAAACTGGAGATTTATATTATCATGATTTAGATAGTTACAATTTAACAACAAACTGTCTACATATACCTACTAGAGAATTATTGGAACATGGATTTAATACAGGATATGGGACTATAAATGTACCAAAAAGAATTGAGAGTGCTGCTGAGCTCTCATGTATACTTTTACAATCAACTCAAAACGATATGTTTGGAGGTCAATCACATCCGGATTTTGATAATGATATGGCTGTTTTTGTAGAACCTACAAGACAAGAAATCATAAATGAATTAAAAAGCCTAGGAGTTCAGGAAGAAAAAATAAATGAAGTGGTTGAAACAAAATTAAAGGAAAGAGTTCATCAGGCTATGCAAGGGGTTGTTTACAACCTAAATACAATGCATTCAAGAGCAGGTTCTCAAGTTCCATTTAGTTCAGTAAACTTGGGTATTCCAACTTCAAAGGATGCAGCTTTAGTATGTGAAGCTTTTTTAGAAGAATACGATAAAGGATTAGGTAAAGGGGAGCAACCAATATTCCCAAACATAATTTTTAGAGTAAAAGAAGGCGTTAATAGAGAAGAGAATGATCCATATCATTATTTATATAAGTTAGCTTGCAAGGTTGCAGCAAAGAGGATGAATCCAACATTTATGAATATAGATTCTGATTTTAATAAAGAATATTATGAAAAAGGATATATGCCTGCAACAATGGGATGCAGAACTTATCTTATGAAAAATGTTAATGGAGAGCCAGGTTGTAAGGGAAGAGGAAATATTGCTCCTACAACAATAAATTTGCCAAGAATAGGTATATTAGCTAAGAAAGATATTGATGTATTTTTTAAGTTATTTCAAGAGAAAATTGATTTGGCTAAAGAATCATTATTGCATAGATATAATGTTTTAAAGAATTTGAGGGTTAAAGATTTACCATTCGTAGCAGGACAATACTTAATGAAAGGTTCTGAAAATTTAGATCAAAATGATTCGATAGAACCAATTTTAAAACAAGGAACATGGGGAATTGGATTTATAGGCCTTGCAGAAACACTTGTTGCTTTAACAGGAAAGCATCATGGAGAAAGCGATGAAGCAAGAGAATTAGGGTATAAAATTATTTCTTACTTAAGGGAACAAGTAGATAAAATGACAGAGGAAACTCAGTTGAATTGGAGTACATATGCAACTCCAGCAGAAGGGTTATCTGGAAAGTTTATAAAGCAAGATCAAAAGCTATTTGGAATAATACCAGGAGTAACCGATAAAGAATATTATACAAATAGTTATCATGTACCAGTAGGATATGCAATATCAATTAAGAGAAAAATTGATATTGAAGCACCATATCATAAGCTATGTAATGGAGGACATATTAGTTATATAGAAGTTGATGACAATCCTACAGGCGAAGGTATAATGGATATAATTAATTATGCATACAAAAATACAAATATAAGCTATATGGGAGTGAATTTTCATATAAGATATTGTAAGGAATGTGGAGAATCGCTTCATAGTCATGAAGCAAAATGTCCTAAATGTAGTAGTACTAATATTCAAGGAATTTCAAGGGTAACTGGATATTTAAGTCTTGATGAAAGATTCGGAGCAGGAAAATCTCATGAAAGAGAAGATAGAGTTACACATACAGACAATCATGTAAATACTTACAAGGTATAAATCAATAAAAAATGTATTTAAGCTAAGTTGGGTAAAACTAACTTAGCTTTTTTAATTTTTATGAAAAAAAGATACGACATTATATTTGATTTAAGGTGACGCTTAAAGGACAAGGATGCAATTTTTTTTAAAAAACTTGCAACAATTAATATGTTAATGCAGAAAAATTAAAAAAAACACAACGATATTGAATGGAGCGTAACGATATCTTGCAAAAAAATAAATATTTCCTATCTTTTGATATTGTTATTTAATGCACTATATGATAAAATTAGTGCATAAAAATAAATTTAATATATGGAATCTTTTTTGATGTGATTGGGGAATTTATCTTAAAAGAAAAAATATATTTATAAGCAATAATTAAAAACGGGGGGATTATATATGACTGTAAAAAGGTCTAGTGATGGAAAAAGAATATATATTGTAGACACAACCCTTAGAGATGGAGAACAGACAGCGGGGGTTGTTTTTGCTAATGAAGAAAAAATTGCAATTGCTACCATGTTAAGTGATTTAGGTGTAGATCAACTTGAGGTTGGAATTCCAACAATGGGTGGAGATGAAAAGCAGGCTATTAAAGATATAGTTAAGAGAAATCTTAAGAGCAGTATCATGGCTTGGAATAGACCTGTAATATCTGATATTAACGAATCTATTGATTGTGGTGTAGATGCCGTGGCAATCTCGATATCAGTATCAGATATACACATAAAAAACAAATTAAAAAAGTCTAGAGAATGGGTACTAGAAAAGATGGTAGAAGGTGTTGAACACGCTAAGAAAAATGGATTATATGTATCTGTAAATGGAGAAGATGCTTCAAGAGCTGATAAAGATTTTTTGATTCAATTTATGAATACAGCTAAACAAGCAGGAGCAGATAGATTTAGATATTGTGATACAGTAGGGGTTATGGGGCCATTTCAAATTGAAGAGCAAATTAAATACCTTTATGAAAAAACAGGCTTTGATATAGAAATGCATACCCATAATGATTTTGGTATGGCAACAGCAAATGCTATTGCAGGCATTAGAGCTGGAGCTAACTATGTAGGGTTAACAGTAAATGGATTAGGAGAAAGAGCAGGAAATGCAGCTTTAGAAGAAGTTCTAATGGCATTGAAATATGTTTATGGAATGGAAATAGATATTGATACTACAATGTTTAGGGAAATATCTCAATATGTATCTAGAGCAGCAGGAAGAGAACTCCCAATATGGAAAGCTATTGTTGGAACAAATATGTTTGCTCATGAGTCAGGAATTCATGCAGATGGAGCTATAAAAAATCCTAAGAATTATGAAGCTTTTGATCCAAGAGTTGTAGGACTTGAAAGGCAGATAGTAATAGGTAAACACTCAGGTAAGGCTGCTATAGTGAATAAGTTTAAAGAATATAATATAGATTTAACAGATGAAGAAGCTACAGGAATTTTAGAGATGGTAAGAGCCACATCAGTAAGGCTTAAGAGAAGTCTCTTTGATAAGGAAATTGTGCAAATGTACAAAGAGTACAAAAGATTAGCTAATTCAAAATAATATTAATTATAAAAAAGCAATAAGTAGGGGGAAAAAGATGGGCGATAATTTAGTATATAAAATTCTAAAAAGTCATATTGTTGAAGGAGAATTAAAGGCATTAGAACCTATTGCTATTAAAATAGATCAGACCTTAACACAAGATTCAACTGGAACAATGGCATATTTACAACTTGAGGCAATGGGAATAGATAGAGTTAAGACTAAGAGATCTGTAGCATTTATAGATCATAATATGTTACAACAAGGATTTGAGAATGCAGATGACCATAAGTTTATACAAACAGTTGCTTCAAAATATGGAGTGCATTTTTCAAAACCAGGTAATGGAATCTGTCATCAAGTATTTTTAGAAAGATTTGCAAGGCCAACAGAAACATTAATTGGATCTGATAGTCATACACCAACAGCTGGTGGAGTGGGAATGCTTGCAATGGGTGCTGGTGGATTAGATGTTGCTCTTGCAATGGGTGGAGGAGCTTATAACATAAATACACCTAAAGTAGTTAAGATTAATCTTGTTGGAAAATTAAAAAGAATGGTAGCATCTAAAGACATTATCCTTGAAGTTTTAAGAAGATTATCTGTAAAAGGTGGAGTTAATAGAGTATTTGAATATGCAGGAGAAGGTGTTAAGACACTTTCAGTTCCAGAAAGAGCTACCATAACTAATATGGGAGCAGAACTTGGAGCTACAACTTCTATTTTTCCAAGTGATGAAAGAACTTTAGAATTCTTCAAAGCTCAAGGAAGAGAAGAAGATTGGGTAGAATTTAAACCAGATGCGGATGCGGTATATGATGAAGAAATTGAAATTAATTTAAGCGAATTAAAACCTCTTACAGCTAAACCACATAGCCCAGACAATGTTGTTCAAGTTAAAGAAGCTGGTAAGATAAAGGTTGATCAAGTATTTATAGGAAGCTGTACAAATTCTTCATATGAAGACTTAATGAAGGTTGCAAAAATACTTAAAGGAAATAAGGTTAATCCTAATGTAAGTTTAGTAATTGGACCAGGGTCAAGACAAGTTATGGAGATGATAGCTAGAAATGGAGCTTTAGCAGATATTATAAGCTCTGGAGCTAGAATACTTGAAAATTCTTGTGGACCATGTATTGGTATGGGGCAAGCACCTGGAACAAATGGAATTTCGCTTAGAACAGTAAATAGAAACTTCTATGGAAGAAGTGGAACATTAACAGGGCAAATCTATATAGTTAGTCCAGAGACAGCAGCAGTATCTGCTATTAATGGAGTTTTAACTGATCCAACAGAAAAGGATATAGATTTAACTATAGAAATGCCAGAGAAGTTTATTATAGATGACTCCATGATTTTAGCACCAGCTGAGACAAATGCTGAGGTTGAAGTTGTTAGAGGACCAAATATTAAGCCATTCCCAATAGGAAAAGAATTAGGCAATGAAGTGGATGGAAAAGTAATAATAAAGGTTGAAGATAACATTACTACTGATCACATTATGCCTTCAAATTCAAAATTACTTCCATTTAGATCTAATATTCCTTATCTTTCAGAATTCTGTTTTAATACAGTAGATACAGAATTCCCTAAGAGAGCTAAAGAGAATAATGGTGGATTTATTATTGCAGGAAGTAACTATGGGCAAGGGTCTTCAAGAGAGCATGCAGCTTTAGCACCTCTTTATTTAGGGGTTAAAGCAGTTGTTGCAAAATCTTTTGCTAGAATTCATAAGGCTAACTTAATCAACAATGGAATAATTCCTATTGATTTCAAAGATGAAGGGGATTATGACAATATTGATTTACTTGATGAATTAGTTATAGAAGGAATTCAAGATGCTTTAAGCACAGGAATAGTTAAAATAAAGAATTTAACTAAGAATGTAGAATTTGAAGCGGTTGTTGATTTAACAGAGAAAGAGATTGAAGTAATTAAAGCTGGCGGAAGACTTAATTATGTAAAGAATATGTAATATTATAAAGGCACCAAAGTCTCTTTGACGTTGGTGTCTTTAAATTTATAATCAGGGGGCAAAAAAATGAAGAGAGAAGAAAGAATAAAGTTAAATTTGGATTCGTTATGTGTGTATAAGGGGATATTTTCAGAAAAAGTTGGGGATAAATTTAAAACCCTTGTGGATAAGTTAGTTAATAGTAACACTTTGGGAGAATGCATTGTAGCCTATAATGAATTTACATATGAATTATTTAAGGAAAATAAGGACCTATCATTTAAAGAAGTTATAGTTGAAAACATGTTACTTGAAAACAACCCATTTAATATTTTTTTAGAGGAAAAAGAACAAGTTCCTGATTTTATTGTTAATGGAATTAGAGGAGAACTTGAAGTTTTATCTCAAATAGCATCAGTTAATAGTAAGGATATAAAGGACTGTCTTTTAGATAAATATGATGAGCAAGAATCGATTAAAAAAAGAATAGATTCATTGCTAGATTGGGGAGTAGGAGAAAAAAGTTATATACCAAAGAAGTGTATTGACTTTGAGGCTTTAAAAACATTATTAATTAATGGTATAGATTGGAGAGAATATACGGAAAATTTAATTGGTTTTCATAAGAAAAATGGGACAGGTAGAGCTACTGCATATGGAGCTTTTGTGTGGGAACGATTTGACAATGAGGAAGAAGGGCATTTAAGAGAAATAATCGATCCAGATCCTATTAGATTATCTAATTTAATAGGTTACGAAAGTCAAAAGAAAGAAATTGTAAGTAATACAGTTCATTTTTTAAAGGGAGTTCCAGCAAATAATCTTTTACTTTATGGATCAAGGGGGACAGGAAAGTCATCAACAGTAAAGGCGATATTAAATGAATATTACGAAGAGGGATTAAGATTAATAGAAGTAGATAAAAAACAACTTAGCGATTTTACTAGAATAATAAGGCTTCTTAAGAATAAGAAGCAGAGGTTTATTATATTTGTTGATGATTTAGTTTTTGATGAAAATGAAGATAGTTATTCTGCTTTAAAGACTATATTAGAGGGTAGAATTGAAAATAGGCCAAGTAATATATTGATTTATGCAACTACTAATAGAAGACATTTGGTTCAAGAAAAATTTTCCGATAGAGACGAAGTTAATTCTAAGGATACTATGGAAGAAAAGTTATCTCTGGCAGATAGATTTGGAATTACCATAAGCTTTTTTGCTCCAAATCAGAAAGAATTTTTAACTATAGTAGATGGAATAGTTAAAGATAGAGGATTATACATTAAGGAAGAGGAACTTCATAGAGAAGCTTTGAAATGGGAAAAGTGGCATAATGGAAGATCACCTAGATCAGCTACTCAATTTGTTGATTGGTTAGAAGGAGAATTATCTATTCTTAATAATACGGTGTTATAATATTAATATAAACTATAGATTAGGAAGTGGACATTTTGGGAAAGATGATACGATTAGCAGGAATAGCATATGAAAGTTTAGTTAATGGACCTGGACTTAGAAGGGTATTTTTCTCTCAAGGATGCAAGCATAACTGCAGAGGATGTTTTAATCCTGATACTCATGATTTTTCTAGTGGAGAAGAAAGAGATATGGATGAGTTAATTCAGGATGTAGTAGAAAATCCTATGATTAAAGGGGTAACCTTTAGCGGAGGAGATCCTTTTGAAAGAGCTCAAGAATTTGCATATATGGCGAAGAAGTTTAAGGAACATGGGTTAAATATTTGGAGTTATACTGGGTATACATATGAATATATATTAGAAAATATTGATAAAGTTCCAGGGTGGAAGGAGCTTATGGGTAACTTAGATGTTATAGTTGATGGTAGATTTGAAGAGGATAAAAAGGAAGATGGATTAAGATTTAGAGGATCAAATAATCAGAGAATTATAGATGTGAAGAAAAGCCTAAAGCTTAAGAAAGTGATAACAGTAGATTGTTAAGTAAAATTAGTTACTAGTCGATGAAAAAGTGGATTCATTAATTTGAATCCATTTTTTTATATAATTTTTACATAAAAAAATATTTACTAATTTATCAAGGAAGAGCTAAAGTTCAGATGATGGATTTAAGCCTGTTGGTAGTTGAGGGTAATTTTCTAGAGGATGTTACTTAGGTAACATGTTTCAGTTGGTATATTTACTTTTATGATGCCAAGTGTTATGATAGCTTAAATATTCAACTGGTTTATAATGGAAAATATGGCTCCTAACATATAAATCAAAGTGGAAGGAGGGAAGATGGAATAATGTTATGTGGGGGAAGTATATGAAACAGTTGAATTTGAAAAGAATTTTTGAGGAGGTAAAGTGTATGAAAAAAGTTTTAACATTTATGTTATCCATTATGGTAATGTTGGCTTCAATGTCAGCAATTGCAGCATCTGCAGTTAATAATGTAACTGTAGACAGTGCAAGCGTAATAAGGGATGTAACTCATTGTGCAAGTGGTTCGCTTTATGGAATAACTGAAACAGTACCAGCAGATATTAACAGTCTTGTAGCTCCACTTAAGCCGTATGTAATGAGAAATCCGGCTCGATCAGGTGCAGGCACTCAGCATTGGTTTGGTGCTGCTGCAATACCTGTTTCGAAAAGACTTGCTGGAATTCCCAGTGCAAAGGTCTCAATTGACTTGGCGGATATGTTGCCTGGTTGGCCATACCAATTTAAAAGTATGACAGATTGGCTTAATAAGGTAAAAGCTTTTATAGATGACAAGAAAGTATCTGGTCGCACCAATTATTATGGTTATGAAATATGGAACGAACCTGACGGTACATGGAACAATGCTAATGGGTCATTCGAAAATATGTGGCTACAAACATTCAAAACTATCCGTGCAAATGATCCAACTGAGAAGATTATAGGGCCTTGCTACAGCTACTATAATCATAATACTTTAAGTAAATTTTTGAGTTTCTGCAAGGCGAACAATTGCCTTCCAGATATAATGAGTTGGCATGAGCTTAGTGGAATCCAAAATGTATCAAATAATCTGAAAGATTATAGAACATTGGAATCTTCTCTTGGAATAAGTGCTAGGCCTATATCTATAAATGAGTATTGTGATGCAAATCATAATCTTGAGGGGCAGCCTGGATCAGCAGCACAGTTTATTGGGAAATTTGAACGTTATAAGGTAGATAGTGCATGTATATCCTGGTGGTTTGTTCCTAAGCCAGGCAGACTGGGGAGTCTCCTTGCTACTGACACACAAAAGGGAGCCGGATGGTATTTGTTTAAGTGGTATGGAGATATGACAGGTAAAATGGTGAATGTCACACCTCCAAAAGATGCCAGCACCCTTGTGGATGGAGCTGCATGTGTTGATGCAGGTGCCAAGTATATGAGCTTTATCTTCGGTGGGGGCAATGATGGTACCATAAATACAACATTTAAGAACATTCCATCTTTTATCGGATCAACTGCATCAGTTAAGGTTGAGAAGATTGATTGGACAAGCAAGGATACAGTATCTCATGGACCATCTACAATATCAACTTCTAATTATTCTGTGGTAAACGGGCAGATTACAGTAACATTGAAAGGTTGCAATGCTAGTTCAGGATATCGTATATATATTACTCCAGGAACTAGTAGTGGTAATGAAATTGTATCTGGAAAGACATACAAGCTTATCAACCGAAACAGTGGCAAGTTGCTTGATGTAGATAACAAATCAACTGCAGATGGGGGAAATGTTATTCAGTGGGCTGATAATGGTGGAAACAACCAGAGATGGGTTATTGTAAGCACAGACAATGGTTATATTCTAAAAAACGTCAATAGCAATAAATTGCTTGATGTAGATAATGGCTCAACTGCAGATGGAGGAAACGTTATCCAGTGGACAACCAATGGGAATAACAATCAAAAGTGGAATATTTTTAACTTAGGTAATGGATATTACAAACTACTTAATATTAATAGTGGGAAAGCACTAGATGTTTATAATAATTCGACTACAGATGGGGCAGATGTTGTTCAATGGACTGATAATTCGGGAACTAATCAGCAGTGGCAGCTTGTACAGCAATAATATAAAATATGTTTATTATTCTATAACTTGAGGTGGCTTCAGTGAAATAGTAATTTGTTAAAGTAAAATTTAATTTTTGTAAATTATAAGTGCTATATTATTAAAATTAGCACTTATAATTTTAATTTTCACAAAGAGTTGTTTTATCATTTCTTTAGTTCATTAATTCTATCATTTGAAAGAGAACCATATCTAAATTTATTTATATATAGTCTTTATACAATCTTAATACTATAGGATATATTTCTAACACCATCTTAATTTTTTCTGCAATATAATAATAGGCGAAAGGGAGGTGGTAATTTATGAGTATTATTATTCAATTAATAGGAATAGTAGCGTTAATGCTATTAGTTTATCTTTGTTATGTTTTATTAAGGAGTGATAAGGTATGATTAATGTAATTTTACAGTATGCTTTGTATTTATTAATTTTAGTTATACTAGCTATTCCATTAGGTAAATATATTGGAAAGATTATGAATGGAGAAAAGGTGTTTTTATCTAAGGTACTAGTTCCGATAGAAAATTTTATATACAAGATATTAAGAGTACATAAAAATGAACAAATGAATTGGAAAAAGTATGGAGTATCAGTAATAGCATTTAGTGCTTTTGGATTTATAGTACTATTTTTACTTAATACTATACAAGGCATTATGTTTTTAAATCCAGAAGGGGTTAAAGGAACTTCCTGGCATTTAAGTTTTAATACTGCTGTTAGTTTTATAACCAATACAAATTGGCAAGCCTATTCTGGAGAAAGCCAATTAAGTTATTTAACTCAGATGCTTGGTCTTACAGTTCAAAACTTTGTTTCAGCAGGTGTTGGGATAGCTGTTCTATTTGCTCTTATAAGAGGATTTGTTAAGGTAAAGGAAGAAGGATTGGGGAGTTTTTGGGTAGATATTACAAGAATAATTTTATATGTACTCATGCCATTATCAATAACTCTTTCATTAGTATTAGTATCTCAAGGAGTAGTACAAAACTTTTCTTCATATGAAAAGGTAGAGCTTATAGAGCCAATTACTCTTGAAGACGGTTCTGTGGTAACAAGTGAGGTTGTACCGGAAGGACCTGCAGCAAGTCAAATATCTATTAAGCAGCTAGGGACTAATGGTGGTGGATTCTTTGGAGTTAATTCAGCCCATCCTTTTGAAAATCCTAATGCTTTTACAAATTTATTAGAGTTAATTTCAATATTATTAATACCGGCAGCTTTATGTTTCACATTTGGAAGAAATGTTAAAGATAAAAGGCAAGGAATAGCTATATTTATAGCCATGTTTGCTATGTTAGTTGTAGCACTTGCAGTAATTGCAATTAGTGAAGCTAACTCAACACCACAGCTTTCGCAAAATGGAGCAGTTGATATATCTACGATAAATCAAGCTGGTGGAAACATGGAGGGTAAAGAAAGTAGATTTGGAATTGCTGGATCAACTACATGGGCAGCATTTACAACAGCAGCATCTAACGGGTCGGTAAATTCTATGCATGATAGCTATACTCCAATTGGAGGAATGATGACAATGCTCTTAATGCAAGTTGGAGAAGTTGTATTTGGCGGAGTAGGATGTGGACTTTATGGGATGCTTGCGTTTGCTATCGTTACAGTATTTATTGCAGGATTAATGGTAGGAAGAACTCCAGAATATTTAGGAAAGAAAATAGAACCATTTGAAATGAAAATGGCAATGCTTATGTGTTTAGCAACTCCTATAGCTATACTTATAGGAAGTGGAATAGCAGCAATGGTTCCTGAAGTTAGAGATAGTTTAAATAATTCAGGAGCACATGGTTTTTCAGAAATGCTTTATGCTTATTCATCAACAGGTGGGAATAATGGATCAGCATTTGCTGGATTTGGAGCTAATACTGCATTTATTAATGTTACAACAGGGATAGTAATGTTGTTTGCAAGGTTTGTACCTATGATAGCAACGCTAGCTATTGCAGGATCTTTGGTTAAGAAAAAGAAGGTAGCAACAAGTGTTGGAACATTACCAACTCATAATGGACTATTTATTGGACTTCTTATAATGATTGTAATCCTGGTAGGAGCATTAAGCTTTTTTCCGGCACTTGCATTAGGACCAATAGTAGAATATTTTCAAATGATATTGTAGGAGGGATGGGCATGAGTAGTAAGAAAGAAAATTCATTTGCTGATAAAAAAATGTTAAAAAGGGCCATAAAGGATTCCTTTATTAAGTTAAAGCCAAAGACTCAAATTCAAAATCCAGTAATGTTCATAGTTTACGTAGCAGCAGCTCTTACCACTGTTCTTTTTGTTCTTTCAGTATTTGGAATTAAGGATAATTCATCAGAGTTTATTTTTGGTATAGCAATATTATTATGGTTTACTGTATTATTTGCAAACTTTGCAGAAGCAATTGCAGAAGGTCGTGGAAAAGCACAGGCAGATGCTCTTCGTTCTGCAAAGAAAGATGTATTAGCAAATAAAATAAAGTCCGTGGAAGAAAAAGATAAGATAACTAAGGTTAATTCTACAGTGCTTAGAAAAGGTGATATTGTTATAGTTTATGCTGGAGAACAAATTCCAGCAGATGGAGAAGTTATAGAAGGAGCTTCTTCTGTTGATGAAAGTGCTATAACAGGAGAATCAGCACCTGTTATAAGAGAAAGTGGTGGAGATAGAAGTGCTGTAACTGGAGGGACAACGGTAATTTCAGATTGGATAATAATAAGGATTACCAATGATCCGGGAGAAAGCTTTATGGATAAAATGATTGCCATGGTAGAGGGGGCTTCAAGGAAGAAAACTCCTAATGAAATGGCTCTTCAAATTTTATTAGTTTCTCTTACTATTATATTTTTAATTGTAACAGTTACTTTATATGCTTATTCTGATTTTTCATTTAAAGAATTAAACCAAACTAATAATACTTCTGTTACGTCTTTACTAGCACTTTTAGTATGTTTAGCACCAACAACTATTGGTGCATTACTATCAGCAATAGGAATTGCAGGAATGAGTAGACTTAATGAGGCAAATGTACTAGCTATGAGCGGTAGAGCGATTGAGGCTGCTGGAGATGTTGATATATTAATGTTAGATAAAACAGGAACGATTACTCTTGGAAATCGTGAAGCTAGTGAATTTGTTCCAGTTGATGGAGTGGATATAAAGGAACTTGCAGATGCAGCACAATTATCATCTCTTGCAGATGAAACTCCAGAAGGGAGAAGTGTTGTAATACTTGCAAAAGAACAATTTGGTATAAGAGGTCGTAAAATGAGTGAGCTTAATGCAGAATTTATACCTTTCACAGCTAAAACGAGGATGAGTGGTGTTGATTTTGGAGGTAATGAAATTAGAAAAGGAGCAGCTGAGGCTATAAAACAATATGTATTATCTAAAGGTGAAAAGTACTCGCAAGAATGTGATGAAGTTGTTAAATCAGTATCTAATTTAGGTGGAACTCCTTTAGTAGTAGCTAAAAATGGCAAGGTATTAGGAGTAATCTATTTAAAGGATATAGTAAAACAAGGTGTGAAAGAAAAGTTTTCTGATCTAAGAAAGATGGGAATAAAGACTATTATGATAACTGGAGATAATCCACTTACAGCAGCAGCTATTGCAGCAGAGGCTGGAGTTGATGACTTTCTAGCTGAAGCTACTCCAGAAGGGAAGCTTGAAATGATTAGAGAATTTCAAAGAAAAGGACATCTTGTTGCCATGACAGGTGACGGCACTAATGATGCACCAGCACTTGCACAAGCAGATGTGGCCGTAGCTATGAATACAGGAACTCAAGCTGCTAAAGAGGCAGGTAATATGGTGGATCTAGATTCTTCGCCAACAAAGCTAATAGATATAGTAAGAATAGGAAAACAACTTCTTATGACAAGAGGATCATTAACTACATTTAGTATAGCAAATGATATAGCAAAGTATTTTGCGATTATACCGCCACTTTTTATAGGACTTTATCCCGAACTAAATATACTTAATATTATGAGGCTTCATAGTTCAGAAAGTGCTATATTTTCAGCTGTTATATATAATGCATTAATAATAGTTATGCTTATTCCGCTTGCATTAAAAGGAGTGAAGTATAGAGAAGTTCCAGCCAGTAAATTATTATCAAGAAATATGCTAGTATATGGACTTGGAGGAATTATAGCTCCATTTATTGCAATAAAAGTTATTGATTTAGTAATTACCTTTATAGGTATAGTATAAGGGGGAATATATATGAAACAAGTAAAATCAGTTGCAGCAAAAGCAGGTATCCTCTTATTAGTATTTACAGTTCTATGTGGGATAATCTATCCAATATTTATTACAGGAATTTCACAAATGTTTTTTAAAAATAAAGCAAATGGTAGTATTATAGAAATAGATGGGAAAAAGTATGGTAGTGTACTTTTAGAACAAAAGTTTACTAGAAATGAATACTTATGGGGACGTATAATGAATATAGATACGAGTACTTTTAAAGATGATGATGGAGCTTTGCTTATGTATTCGGCACCATCAAATTTAAGTCCAGCTAGTGATGAATATAAAAAACTTGTAGTTGAAAGAGTTGAAAAAATAGAGAAATCTAATCCAGAGGAAATAGATAAGGCGATTCCAGTAGATCTTGTAACTTGTTCAGGAAGTGGACTTGATCCACATATTTCAGTAGCAGCTGCTGAATACCAAGTTGAAAGAATTGCTAAAAGCAGAGGTATTAGTAGTGATGAAGTTAGAAAAATAATTAAGAAGTATACAAAGGGAAGGTTCCTTGGAGTGTTTGGAGAAGAGACAGTTAATGTATTAGAGGTCAATTTAGCTCTTGATGGGATATTAAAATAGTGAGGTGTTGAAGTTTATGAGTTATATGCGTCCAAATCCAGATGAATTATTGAAACAAATTAATAGTTCTGAAAGAGCCAGTAGAAGAGGAAGATTAAAGATTTTCTTTGGTTATGCAGCTGGAGTAGGAAAAACTTATGCGATGTTGGACGCAGCTCATGCGGCTCAAAGAGCAGGAATAGATGTAGTAGTTGGCTATATAGAACCACATGCAAGAAAAGATACACAAGCTTTGCTTGAGGGGTTGAAATTTATTCCTCCTCTAATAATTCCTTATAAAGGCATAAATTTAAATGAATTTAACTTAGATGCAGCTTTAGAAAGAAAGCCAAAAGTAATCTTGGTTGATGAACTTGCTCATACAAATCCACAGGGATTAAGGCATACAAAGAGATATAGTGATATAGAAGAACTTCTTGATGCTGGAATTGATGTGTATACTACAGTTAATGTACAGCATATAGAAAGCTTAAATGATATTGTAGCTTCAATCACACATATAGTAGTTAGAGAACGTATTCCAGATAGAATTTTTGATGAAGCTGACCAAGTAGAATTAATAGATGTAGAGCCTGAAGATTTGATAGAAAGATTAAATGAAGGCAAGATATATAAAGAAAAGCAAAGTAAAAAAGCACTAAGTAATTTTTTCGCAAAGGAAAATTTAGTAGCTTTACGTGAAATTGCATTAAGAAAGACAGCTGATAGGGTTAACAAAGAGGTAATTACAAATAAAAATGAAGGTAATAGTAGCTATCACACAAATGAACATATTTTAGTGTGCCTTAGTTCATCTCCGTCCAATCCAAAGGTTATAAGAACAGCAGCTAGAATGGCAGATGCATTTCATGGGAAGTTTACAGCTTTATTTGTACAAACTACTCATTCAAAAGACCTGGAAGATAAAAATATTAGTGCGATTAGGGCAAATTTAAAACTTGCAGAAGAATTGGGAGCAGAGATTACTACAACTTATGGAGATGATGTGCCATATCAAATTGCTGAATATGCTAAGGTAAGTGGAATATCAAAGGTAATATTAGGTAGAACTAATACAAGAAAGATTTTTAGGACTAAATTAGGTTTTGTTGATAAACTTGTGAGTTTAGCTCCTGATATAGATATTTACGTTATTCCAGACAAGGATACGCATAAGTATTCATTTAGAAAAAGGCATTTAACCAACTTAAAATTTTCATGTGTAGATTTTTTCAAGATGATTGGAATAATGGGGTTATCAAATATTACAAGTTTATATGTAGATAGTGTAGGTTTTAGTGAAGCTAATATAATAACTATTTTTATATTAGGAGTTTTACTTACTTCAAGTAAGACAAATGGAAAAGTGTATGGAGTAATATCATCTATTATAGGGGTTTTATCATTTGATTTTTTCTTTATAGAACCTAAGCTTACATTTACTGCTTACGATTCACAGTATCTTATTACATTTTTAATAATGCTTATTGCATCAATAATAACAAGTACTCTTACAAGTAAGGTGAAGGAACAAGCAGATACGTCAGCTATTATAGCTTATCGAACAAATATACTACTGGATGCCAGCAGGGAACTTCAGAAGGCTAATAGTTTAGAAGAAATTGCAATGAAGTCTCAGATTCAAATATATAAATTACTTAATAAGCCAATTATTTTTTATGTGGTGAAAGATGAGAAGATAGTTAAAACATATACTTATAGAGATGAAAATAATTCTAAGCTTGAAGATGAGTATCTAGAAGCAGATGAGAGGGCAGTTGCAACTTGGGTAATAAGAAATAGGAAAAAAGCAGGTGCAGGGACAGAGACTCTTCCGGGTTCAAAATCTTTGTATATACCTTTAATTGGACAAGACAAGGTGTTAGCAGTTGTAGGAATTGTTATGAAAAATAATAAGGATATAGATAGTGGCGAAAAATCCTTATATAGGGCAATGCTTAATCAAATATCCTTTGCTTTGGAGAAATATAATCTTAATGAAGTGCAAAAATTAACATTAATGCAAGCAGAAAAAGAGAGGTTTAGAGCAAATTTATTAAGAGCTGTTTCTCATGATTTAAGAACACCTCTTACAAGTATATCTGGATCAGCTAATTTATTATTGACAAATACCATTGATGAAGAATCAAGGAAACAACTAACTTTAGATATATATGATGATTCTCTTTGGCTTATTAATTTGGTTGAAAATTTATTATCGGTTTCTAGAATTGATAAAGATGGAGTTAATTTACGCACAGAACCTCAATTAGTTAGAGAAATTATAACTGAAGCATTGAATCATATAAATAGAAAAGCTAGTGAGCATATTATAAAGGTGAATTTAAAAGACGAGTTATTAATGGTTGATGTGGATGTGAGGTTGATAATCCAAGTTATAATAAATATTGTGGATAATGCTATAAAGTATACAGAAGAAGGATCAGAGATAAATATAAATGTTTGTGTTAATGGTAAAAAGGTAATTATTGAAATTGCAGATAATGGACAAGGAATTAGTAAACACAATAAAGAATGTATATTTGATATGTTCTTTACGGTTAATGGAAATAAAGGGGATAGCAGAAGAGGTCTTGGTCTTGGTCTTGCTTTGTGCAAATCAATTATAGTTGCCCACGGAGGGAAAATATATGTTAGAGATAATAACCCTCAAGGAACAATATTCGGGTTTACATTATCATTAGTGGAGGTTAGAGGCAATGAAAACATCGATTTTAGTAGTAGAGGATGATAAGGCAATAAAAAACTTTATATCAACAGCGTTAGATGCAAACTCTTATAATTGTTTAACTGCAGAGAATGGAAAGCAGGCCATATTAACAACAACCTCTAAAAGACCAGATATTATTATATTGGATTTAGGTCTTCCAGATATAGATGGAGTGGAGATAGTAAAGAAGGTAAGAAGTTGGTCAATTTGTCCTATTATAGTGGTTAGTGCTAGAAGTGAAGATAAAGATAAAATTGAAGCTTTAGATGCAGGTGCTGATGACTATTTAACTAAACCTTTTAGTGTTGATGAACTTTTAGCTAGAATAAGAGTAGCAATTAGAAAAATGAATTATGATAGTAAATCAAATAAGGAAACTAATATTTTTGTGAATGGGGATTTAAAGATAGACTATAGTGCTGGGTGTGTATTTCTTAATGATGAAGAAGTGCATTTAACTCCAATAGAATATAGACTTTTATCTGTACTTGCTAAAAATGTTGGAAAGGTCCTTACTCACTCTTACATATTAAAGGAAACCTGGGGACAGAGCTATGAAAATGAAGTGTCTTCTTTAAGAGTATTTATGGCGACCTTGAGGAAAAAGATTGAGAATGATACAAATGATCCTGTTTATATTCAAACTCACATAGGAGTGGGATATAGAATGATAAGGGTTCAAGAAGATAGGGAGTAGTTTAAGTTAAACTATTCCTTTTTTATATGCTAAAATAATTCTGGTTTTAATGGATTTTTTATTGAGGATTTTCTTAAGTCCGCATTTTGCCAGCATATTCTTAAGAATATAAGAATATTACCATATTTATGGAGAAGAATATAAGAATATTATGCATTTTTATAATTAGGTGTTATTATGAGGTTGTTTTTTTATATCTAGCGCGAAATTTCAGATGAATTATAGCATAGAAAGATTTTGTATAGAATCAATTTTAATCAAGTTTTTAGGAATTTATCATAAACCAAAAAAGGTTGGAGTTTATAATTCTCTCCAACCTTAAAATATATTTTTCTAGAAATCAGATTGTCCTGTAGTTCTAGGGAATGGTATTACGTCTCTGATATTACCCATACCAGTAACATACATAATCAATCTTTCAAATCCTAAACCAAAACCAGCGTGCTTAGTTTCTCCATATTTTCTAAGTTCTAAGTACCACCAGTAATCTTCTTCTTTAAGACCTAATTCAGCCATTCTTGATTTTAATACATCAAGTCTTTCTTCTCTTTGGCTACCACCGATGATTTCTCCGATACCAGGAACTAGACAGTCACAAGCTGCAACAGTTTTGTTATCATCATTCATTCTCATATAGAATGCTTTAATTTCTTTTGGATAATCAGTAACGAATACTGGTTTCTTAAAGTATTCTTCAGTTAAGTATCTTTCATGTTCTGTTTGAAGATCGATGCCCCATTCTACTGGATAGTCAAATTCCTTCTTGCAGTTCTTTAAGATTTCAACAGCTTCAGTATAAGTAACCTTACCAAAGTCTGAGTTTATAACGTGATTTAGTCTATCTAATAATCCTTTATCAACGAATTGATTAAAGAAAGCCATTTCTTCAGGACACTCATCTATAACATATTTTATAACATATTTAAGCATGTCTTCAGCAAGTTCCATGTCGTCAGCTAAATCGGCAAAAGCTATTTCAGGTTCAATCATCCAAAATTCAGCTGCATGCCTTGTTGTATTTGAGTTTTCAGCTCTAAATGTAGGACCAAATGTATAGATATTTCTAAAAGCTAAAGCGAAGGTTTCAGCATTTAATTGACCTGATACAGTAAGGTTAGTTTCTTTACCAAAGAAATCTTCGCTATAATCAATAGCACCTTCTTCAGTTTTTGGAACATTATTAAGGTCAAGAGTAGTTACTCTAAACATTTCTCCAGCACCTTCGCAGTCACTTCCGGTTAAAATTGGAGTGTGAGTGTATACAAACCCTTGATCTTGGAAGAACTTGTGGATTGCATAAGCTGCCACTGAACGAACTCTAAATACTGCTGAGAAAGCATTACTTCTCGGTCTTAAATGTGCTATTGTTCTTAAGTATTCAAAAGTGTGTCTTTTCTTTTGTAATGGATAGTCAGAGTGAGACATTCCTTCTATTATAACTTCTTTAGCTTGAATTTCGAAGGGTTGTTTAGCATCTGGCGTTTCAACTAAAGTCCCTACTACAGTAATAGATGAGCTTATTGGAAGTTTTGACACATCTTTAAAGTTATCTATCTTATTATCAAATACAATTTGAATATTTTTAAAGAATGATCCATCATTTACTTCGATAAAACCAAAGGCATTTGAAGCTCTTAGTGTTCTAATCCAACCAGAGATTCTTACATCTTTTGATGCATATTCCTTTGTATTTCTGTAAATTGATTTTACTAATACAGATTTATTCATAATTTTCCTCCTAAAAGTAATAAGGTATTACATTAATTTTGATTTTACAATACTTTACTAACAAATGCAACATATCAAACATACACTATATAGATCACGAATTTTGGAGGATTCTATGTTTCAAGAAAGGGTACTTAACAATAAACTAAAGGAGCTTTGTGATTTAAAATCAAAGCTGGCATCTAGGAGTGAAGAAAATAAAGAAGAAGTAGTGGAGGAAATAAAGAAAAACGTTGATGATTTGGAATTTATCTTAAGATATTTTCATTATATTGGAGGAGAGGAAGAAACTAAAAGTAGAGAATTAAAAAAGTTTACCTTGGAGGACTTAGACCAATATAATGGGGAGAATGGAATGCCTGCTTATGTAGTAGAAAATGGAACTGTTTATGATATTACAGATTTAATTAAAGATGAGGATAGAGAGAAGTGTTCTTGTCAATGCCACAATAAGACACAGGACATTACTAAACAGGCAAAGGTAGTTGGAATGTTAATAGAATAAAAAATGTACGGTGTATATAGCACCGTACATTTTTTTATTCCATACCTTCCTCAAAGCTGCGTATTAAGTTGTTAGGGAAGTTTAAGATTTGCATTTCCTTAACTAACCCCTTAAGTTCATAAGATACACGTCTTATTGAAGCTTTTGAATTTCCATTCTTATCAACATCTAAAATGCAGTAGGTAGATTCAGGAGTGCCTATTTTAGGTTTTCCTACACTACCGTCATTTATAAATAGTTTATTACCAAATTGCTTAACGGATGGAACATGGGTATGAGCACAAATTAAAATATCCTCCTCTAGTAATTCCATAACTTTAGATGTATTTTCATCATCTTCTAAAAGATATTCATTAAGAGCATTTGGGCTACCATGAACAAGTTTTATTTTCTTTCCGTTGAAATCTAAAGTCATAGATGTTGGAAGATTGTCTAAGTAGTATTTATTAGCGGCTCTTACCTCGTTAACAGCCCATGGAAGAGAAAAAGAATTAATTGTTGTTTCTCTTATATAAGTATAGCTTCCATCTACTACTGAAGCATCATAATTTCCTTTAATACAAGGGATATTCTTTCTCTTTATCATAGATACTACTTCGTTTGGATGTGGACCATATCCAACTAAGTCTCCTAAACAAACTGTAAGGTCAACCTTTTGGTCTTCTATATCCTCCAATACCTTCATTAGTGCATAAAGATTACCATGTATATCTGATATAATTGCTAACTTCATTAAAAATCCTCCTATACACTCATATTAAATTTATTATAACATAGTAGGTACAAATAATTACTCTATTGTAAATAATACTTAAAGAGCTTTGATAAGAGAACGCATAAGATTCATGAATTTGTCTTTAACCATGTTAGAGGTGCTTATAACTTCCTCATGATTTAATGGTTGTTCTAATATTCCAGCAGCCATGTTCGTTAAGCAAGAAATACCTATTACTTTCATTTTACAGTGATTTGCAACTATAACTTCAGGAACTGTAGACATTCCTACAGCATCTCCGCCCAAAATACGAACCATTCTTATTTCGGCTGGAGTTTCATAAGTTGGACCAGTCATTAAAGTATAAACCCCTTGTTCTATTTCGATATTTAGGTTTTTTGCCACGTTCTTAGTTAATGCAATTAATTCTGAGTCATATGCGGTTGACATATCAGGGAATCTTGGCCCGAACTTATCAAGATTTCTTCCAATAAGAGGACTATCACCAGAAAGATTTATATGGTCATTTATTATCATTAAATCACCTGGTTTGAAATTTGTGTTAACTGCACCAGCAGCATTTGTTACTATGATTGTTTCAACACCTAAAAGTTTCATAACTCTTACTGGAAATGTTACTTCTTGCATCTTGTAACCTTCATAGTAGTGAAATCTTCCTTGCATAGCAACGACAGTTTTACCTTGTAATGTTCCTAGTACAAGTCTACCTTCGTGCCCTTCTACTGTTGATACTGGAAAGTTTGGTATTTCCTCATAAGGGAAAAACTCAGGATTTTCAATAAGATCTGCAAGTGAGCCAAGTCCTGATCCTAGTATTAAGCCTATTTTTGGTGAATACTTGCTTTTGCTAAGTATATATTCTGAGGATGCTTCAATGTTTTTTAATAAGTCCATGTAAATCACTCCTAAATTATTTAGTTAAGTATTTTTCTCCTACGATAACTACATCTCCAGCTCCAACGGTCAATATTAAATCACCAGCTGTAGCTACTTTTTCTAAGTATGCAGTTCCTTCATCGTGGGAATGAACATTTGTACATTTTAAACCCGTCTTTCTAATAGCATCCCCTAATTCGTCAGAAGATACTAAGCCAGTGTTTTTTTCTCTAGCCGCATATATATCCATTAATATAAGTTCATCAGCATCACTAAAGGCAGTTGTAAATTCATCAAATAAAGTCTTAGTTCTTGTATAGGTATGTGGTTGGAATACACAATAGACTTTATTATGTTTTATTTTTTTAGCTGTGCTTAATGTAGCTTTTATTTCAGTAGGATGATGAGCATAATCATCAATTACAGTAACTCCATTTTTTTCACCCTTATACTCAAATCTTTTATGTGCTCCCTTGCATTTTTTTAGACCAGTGATGATATCATCATAAGGAATGTTAAAAATAAGACTAACAGCAATTGTAGAAAGTGCATTTAAAATATTGTGTTTTCCTGGATTGTTTAATATGACTTCAAATAAATCCTTGCCGTTTTCACATAAAGTGAATGTAGCACAACCTTTATTATCAAAAGATATATTTTTCGCAACTAAATTTTCGTCATCAAATCCATAAGTCACAGTGTTACAATTTGCTTTTGAGAGTATATTTTTAACTCTTTCATCACCACCATAACCAATGAGATAACCATTTTCAGGAATTAGGTGAGAAAACTTTTCGAAGGTTTCAGTAATATGATCTATGTCTCTATAATAATCTAGATGATCAGCATCAATATTCAATATTATTCCTACGTATGGAGGGAACTTTAAAAATGATTCTTTATATTCGCAAGCTTCTGTGATGAAGTACTCACTTTCACCAATTCTGTAATTTCCTCCAATTAGATCTAATTCTCCACCAACTAAAATAGTTGGATCTAAGTTTGCTTCTAAAGTAACATGAGAAATCATTGATGTACAAGTTGTTTTACCATGAGTACCAGAAACGGCTACATTATACTTATGACCTTTCATTATTAAACCTAGAAACTCGGCTCTATCCATAAGCTTAATATTTTGCTTTTTAGCTTCTGCAAGTTCCGGGTTTGAATCTGGAATTGCAGCAGTATATACAACTAGATCTACATTAACAAGATTGTTCTTGTCGTGCCCTATGTATATTTCAGCACCCTTGTCTCTAAGCTTATCTAGTATTTCGGATTCTTTAAAATCTGAACCTGAAACTCTATAACCCTTGTTAAGAAGAACAGCAGCTAATCCGCTCATGCTTATTCCACCAATTCCGATGAAATGTATTTTCATATGTTTATCATTAATAAAATCAAATGACAAAATATCAACCCCTTTTAAGTTAGTACAGTTATAATTATATACAAAAAATTAAAATTGAACACATTTTGTGAGAAAATAATAAAGAGCAGTAAAAATAGTAAATAAAAGCTATTGATAATGTAGACAATATAGAATAAAATATGAATATTAGTTAGAGTTTTTGAATGTAAAGTTCGTGTAATAAATATGCAATGTAGGTGAATTATATGGAAAAGTTAAGTAGAAATAGTAGAGTTGTGGCCATAACTAAATTATTAATAGAAAGCCCAAATAAAATAATAGGATTAAATAACTTTTCAGAGTTATTAAATGCAGCTAAGTCAACTATAAGTGAAGATATCGTTATAGTTAGAGAGATATTGCAAAAATTGGAGATGGGACGAGTTGAAACAATTTCAGGAGCAGCAGGTGGTATAAAATTTATCCCAACAATAGGATATGAAAAAGGGCAAGAATTTGCTTTAGAATTGTGTGAATTATTAAAAGATGATGGAAGAGTAATAGCTGGGAATTTCATCTATATGACTGACCTTATGTATAACCCTGAAATTATAGGGAAAGCAGGTGTGATTTTATCATCATATTTTAAAAATGTAGATGTAGATTATGTTATAACTGTGGAGACAAAAGGGATACCTTTAGCTTATGAGGTTGCTAGAAATTTAGGGGTACAATTAGTTATTGCAAGAAGAGATACTCAAGTAACTGAAGGACCTACGGTTACAATTAATTATGTGTCTGGAACGAGCGGAAGGCTACAACAGATGTCATTATCAAAAAAATCAATGAAGGCATTTAGTAAAAGTATATTTATCGATGACTTTATGAAGGGTGGAGGAACTGCTCAAGGAATAAAAGATTTACTTAAAGAGTTTGATAGTGAGTTAGTTGGAATAGGAGTGTTACTTGATAATAAAGAAGTGGAAAAGAAATTGGTAGATGAATATGTATCTATTGTAGAGTTCAAATCCGTTGAAAAATCAGCGATTATTGATATAAAACCCTCTAAAATGTTTCTTTAATTAAATAAAGTTATATAGTTCATTTTCATAAAAAAACAAATTTTCAAAAAAATTTCTAGTTTAAAAGAGGATTTTGGTTATATATGGAGAATTATATACTTTATCAAGCAACTTTGGGGAGGTGTAGTGAATTGCAAATTACAGACGTTAGAATCAGAAAGATAGCTACAGACGGAAAGATGAAGGCTATAGTTTCCGTTACATTTGATAATGAATTTGTAGTACACGATATTAAGATTATCGAAGGTCAAAATGGATTATTTATTGCAATGCCTAGCAGAAAGACACCAGATGGAGAGTTTAAGGATATAGCACATCCTATAAACACTGACACTAGAGAAAGAATCCAAACTTCAATTTTAGATGCTTTTGAAAAAGCTAAAAATGAAGAAGTTAATGAAGAAGCTATCGAAGAATAGAAAAGTTTATAAAAATAAAAGGAAGATTTCTTCCTTTTATTTTTTTATGAAAAAGTTTCCAAAGGTTGAAATAAAATTCTCTTTCAAATATAATAGAGTAGGTATGACCAATTTCATAAATATATAAATTGGATTAATGAAAAGTATTTTGCATAAATGAGGTGATGTTATGTATAAATGTGCGCTAGTATTGGCTGCAGGACAAGGAAAAAGAATTAAGTCAGACATCCCAAAAGTGCTACACAAAGTATGTGGCAAGGAAATGGTTAATCATGTTATAGATAATATGAGAAATGCTAATATAGAAGATGTAAATGTAATAATTGGGAAAGGTGCAGAGCTTGTTAAGAAAGAGACTGAGAATAGAAATGTATCTTATTCGCTTCAAGAAGAGCAATTAGGCACTGGGCATGCAGTAAAGTGTGCAAAGGAATTTTTAGAAGGTAAAGATGGCGTAGTTGCTATTTTTGCAGGAGATGCTCCTTTAACAAAGATTGAAACTATAAATAATTTAATGGAAGAACATATACTTAAGAAAAATTCAGCAACACTACTATCTGCTTATGTGGAAGATCCAACTGGATATGGAAGAATCATAAGGGATGGCGATGAAGTAGTTAAGATAGTTGAGCATAAAGATTGCAATGAAGAAGAGCTTAAAGTAAATGAAATGAATGCAGCAATGTATTGTTTTGATATAAAAGATTTATTATCTTCTTTGGAGAAGTTATCAAATGATAATAACCAAGGAGAATATTATTTAACAGATGTTATTGGTATTCTAAAGAATGAAGGTAAAAGAATAGGTGCAGTTGTTACTGATTATGAAGACACTATAGGTGTAAATTCAAGAGTGCAATTAGCCGAAGCTGAAGAAATATTAAGAAATAGAATAAACGAGAAACACTTAAATAATGGAGTTACTTTAATAGATCCTAGAACAACATATATTGGGGTTGACGTAAAAATTGGCAAGGATACGATTGTATACCCAAATAATATATTTGAAGGAAATACTGTAATTGCAGAAAATTGCACCATATTACAAGGGTGCAGAATAAAAGATAGCATAATAGCAAAAGGTGTTGAGATACAATCTTCTGTAATATTAGAAAGTAGAATTGGTGAGAACACAACAGTTGGTCCATTTGCTTACATTAGGCCTGAGTCTTCTATAGGAAAAGATGCTCGAATAGGAGACTTTGTTGAAATAAAAAAATCAACGATAGGTGATGGAACTAAGGTGTCTCATTTAACTTATATTGGAGATGCAGAAGTAGGAAGTGGATGTAATTTTGGTTGTGGAACTGTTGTAGTAAACTACGATGGTAAGACAAAGAATAAAACAATAATTGGAGATAATAGCTTTATAGGGTGTAATACAAATTTAGTTTCGCCAGTAGAGGTGGGCGATAACACTTATATAGCTGCTGGCTCAACAATTACTTCTAAAGTAGAAGAAGGTGACCTTGCAATAGCGAGAGCTAAGCAAAGAAACATAAAGGGCTGGGTTGAAAAAAAGGGTTTAATGAAATAATTATATATAAATTATACCAAAGTACCTAATAGTTAAAATTTAAGGAGGTCCTCACAAATATGTTAACTC
The DNA here is from genome assembly GCF_007115085.1 of Clostridium sp. HBUAS56017. Taxonomy (NCBI): domain Bacteria; kingdom Bacillati; phylum Bacillota; class Clostridia; order Eubacteriales; family Clostridiaceae; genus Clostridium; species Clostridium sp. HBUAS56017. The sequence continues at coordinate 60,693 of NZ_SULK01000016.1, forward strand.
ACGGAAATAACATTAAAATATTTACTGGAAATTCACATCCTGAACTAGCTAAGGATATTGCTGAAATATTAGGCGTACCAGTTGGAAAGTCAAAGGTATCTACATTTAGTGATGGAGAAATATCAGTGGATATTGATGAAACTGTTAGAGGAGCAGATGTGTTTATAGTACAATCTACTTGCTCACCAGTTAATAATAATCTAATGGAACTTTTAATTATGATAGATGCATTTAAAAGAGCATCAGCAGGAAGAATAACAACAGTTATTCCATACTATGGATATGCAAGGCAAGATAGAAAAGCAAAATCAAGAGATCCTATTACTGCAAAGCTTGTAGCAGATCTTTTAACAGCTGCAGGAGCTCATAGAGTATTAACTATGGATTTACATGCTGCTCAAATTCAAGGATACTTTAATATACCTGTTGATCATTTAATGGGAGCGCCAATTCTTTCTAAACACTTTGTAGATAAGGGATTAGCTGATCAAGATGACGTAGTTGTTGTATCTCCAGATTTAGGTAGCGTTACAAGAGCAAGAAAGTTTGCAGATAGATTGCATGCACCAATAGCTATAATAGATAAGAGAAGACCAAAGGCAAATGTATCAGAAATAATGAATATAATAGGTGATGTAGAAGGTAAGAGATGTATCTTAATAGATGATATGATAGATACTGCAGGAACAATAGCAAATGCAGCAAATGCATTAAAGGATTTAGGAGCTACAGCTGTATACGCATGTTGTACTCATGGAGTTTTATCAGGACCAGCATTTGATAGATTAAATAGTTCTGCTATTGAAGAATTAGTAATGTTAAATACAATTACATTACCAGAAGAAGCAGATACAGAAAAAATAACATCACTTTCAGTTGCTCCATTGTTTGCTGAAGCAATACAAAGGATTTATGATGATGAACCAATAAGTAAGTTATTTGAATCTTAGAATTACATAATATGTTTAAGGAGCACCCAGGGTGCTCCTTTTTAGGATAAGTGAATAAATTGTAACATTTATAGGAATGTATTTCTTAATTTTCAATTTAGTGATAAATTTATTATATGACAGTAAAGGAAGTGGTATTGATGAATGGCAGTTTGGGAAAAATTCTTTTAGTAGATGACGATGAGAATATATGCGAGGTTATTGATTTATACTTAAAAAGTTCAGGATTTGATACGAGGATTGTTCATGATGGAAAGAAGGCACAGGAGGAATTTATTGAATATAATCCAGATATAGTGCTTCTTGATGTAATGATTCCTATGATTGATGGGATAGATGTTCTTAAATGGATTAGGAAAGAAGGTCAAACGCCTGTTATAATGCTTACAGCTAAAGGAGATACCTTTGATAAGGTGTTAGCATTAGAGTTAGGTGCAGATGATTATGTTGTAAAACCATTTGAACCAAAGGAATTGATAGCAAGAATTAAAGCTGTTATGAGAAGATATTCTTCAGATAATTCGGGGAAAGAAATCCTTCATTACAATCAAATAGTTATTGATTCAAACTCTTATAGTGTAGTATACAAGGGGAAAGAAGTTAAGATGCCGCCTAAAGAATTTGAACTTCTTTACTATTTAGCAAGTAATAAGAACAAAGTATTTACTAGAGAACAGCTATTATGTGAAGTCTGGGGATATGATTATCCAGGAGATTCAAGAACTGTGGATGTTCATATTAAGAGAGTTAGAGAAAAGGTTAATGGCGGTGAAAATTGGAGCTTAGAGACTGTATGGGGAGTAGGATATAAGTTCGAGGTGAAATAGATGAAAAGAACTAGCTTGATTAGTAAGCTCATTGCTGCATTTATAGGAGTGTTATCAATAGGATTAATAGCACTTGGAGCAACTTTGAATTCATGGTTTAAAAGTTACTATTTGGAACTTAGAAAGACTGATCTAGATAATCAAGGTTATTCAGTAGCATCGGCAGCCTCTTCTTACTTTGAATGTCGGGAAAATTCTAGTTTGGATAACTTAAAAAATGTAATAAGCATAGTTAATAATTCTATTAAAGGGGATATATATATAACAAATACTTCAGGAAATATCTATGTAAAATCAAATTATGAGGATGGAGAATCAGATGTTTCTAAAGTTAATGTATCTCAAAAGGATATAGAGTTGTTAAAGGAAGGAAATGTATTAGATTATAAAGCGGAAGAAAAGATAGAAGTTTATAAATATAGTAGACCTATATTTAGTGATGGTACTTTTGTAGGAATTTTAATTATTGATAAGCCTGCAGAACAGATAGATTCTGTGATAGATAAAGTTAAACAAATCGTATGGACATTTATTTTTGTAACTATAGCAGGAACTACTGTAATGGCAGGTGCATTTACAAGAAGATTTGTAGTTAACCCAATTAATGAGATAAATAAAATAGCAAATAAGTTTGCTAGAGGCGAAGTTGAAAATAGGGTCCGTGTTAAGAATATAGACGAAATTGGTGAACTTGCACGGTCATTTAACACAATGGCAGAATATCTGGAAAGAGTAGATGCTAATAGACGAGATTTTATATCAAATGTGTCTCATGAACTAAGGTCGCCTATAACATCTATGAAAGGTTTTATAGCTGGAATATTAGATGGAATAATACCAAAAGATAAAGAAAATTATTACTTAAGTATTGTATATGATGAAATAACTAGGTTATCAAGGCTAGTAAACGATTTGTTAGATATTTCAGCTATAGAAGATGGAAAGTATAGTCTTAGCATGGTAGAAGTGGATATTAATGTTTTGATTAAGCTTTGTGTAGCAAATGCGGAATCTAGTTTTATTAAAAAAAGATTAAAATGCGAAGTTTCATTGGATGATAAACATAAAATTGTGTATGCCGATAGCGATAGGATTATGCAAGTAATAACAAATCTTTTGGACAATGCTATAAAGTATAGCTATGATGGTGGCAATATTAGTATTAGAACTAAAGAAAAATCAACTAAGATTTATGTAAAAATTAAAAATGAGGGACCAATTTTAACAAAAGAGGAGTTAGTAAGGATTTGGGATAGGTTTTATAAAGCAGACAAATCACGAACTAATAAAGAAAGTACAGGGTTAGGCCTTCCTATAGTTAGGTCAATTTTAGCACAACATGGTGAAGAAGTTTGGGCTAAGAATGAGAAGGATGGGGTAAGTTTTATATTTACTTTATCTGAGTATAAGCAGTAAATTAATTTATGTTTCCATATAGTACATAAAATTTATGAAAGTGGAAAAACTATTAATAGTTAATTAATTTAGATAAAAAGTAAAATGTTGATATATAACTCTTAATTATAGGAATAACTAAGAGGACCTAACAAGTTAATGAAGCTTAAAGATAAAATCACATAATATTGATGCTTATCTGTAAGTTACAAGTTAATTATGTTCTGTCCTCTTTGTTATGCTATAAATAATTTAGTATAATGTTAATAATTATATAATTGCAAAGAAGGAGTAAGTAAATATGTTTCTTATAGTTGGTCTGGGAAACCCAGGTAGAGAATATGAAAATACAAGACATAATATAGGATTTGATGCTATAGATGCTATAGCAAAAAAGTATAATATAGAAGTTAATAGGATAAAATTTAAAGGAGTTTGTGGTGAAGGGTTCATAGGAGGTAAAAAAGTAATTTTACTTAAACCATCTACATATATGAATTTAAGTGGAGAAAGTGTTCGTGAAGTAATGGACTTTTACAAACTTTCAGAGGAAGAAGTATTAGTTGTATACGATGATATAAGTCTAGAAGTAGGAAGATTAAGAATTAGAGAAAAAGGCAGTGCAGGCGGGCATAACGGAATAAAAAGTTTAATTAGTCATATGGGGACGGATGTATTCTCAAGAATTAAAATAGGAGTAGGACAACCTGAAGGCAACTTAGTTAACCATGTGCTAGGAAATTTTTCCAAGGAAGATAGAAAGTATTTAGAAGAAGTTTTAGATGTAGTAGTGTCTGCTGCTGGAGTTATTCTTAATGATGATACAAAAGAAGCTATGAATAAGTTTAATGGATTTAATATAAATAAAACTAGTTAAGGATGGTGCTTGAAATGAGATTAAAGGGGTTAATGGAGCCCTTAATAAATAGTAAGGAATTCTCTAATGTAAAGCAATTTATAGAAAGTGGAAAGAATCCTATTGAAATAGAAGGATTATCAGAGTCAGCAAAAGCATATTTTACAAATGCGATATATGAAAGTTTAAATAAATCTGTTGTAATGATTACGCATAATGATATGGAAGCTAAGAATCTATATGAAGATCTTAATTTATATACCAGTAATGTCTGTTACTTTCCCGCAAAAGAAGTGGTTTTCTATAATATTGATGCTATATCAGGAGATTTAAGATGGGCTAGGTTAAAAGTAATAAAAGAAATACTTAGTAAAAAGAAGAATATAGTAGTTACTTCTATAGAAGCGTTTGCTTCGTTGTATACCCCAAGAAAGTTGTTTTCAGAACATAGAATCTCATTAGAAGTTGGTCAAGAAGTTGAATTTAAAGAAATATCAAAACTTCTAGTTGAGGGAGGATATGAAAGGGTAGATATGGTTGAAGGTAAAGGAGAGTTCTCACTTCGTGGAGGGCTCTTAGATGTTTTTCCTCCGGATTCCATATATCCTTATAGAATAGAACTTTTTGGAGATGAAATAGATTCCATAAGAACCTTTAATAAGGAATCTCAAAGAAGTATAGATAAGGTAAACGGTATAGATATATTTCCTGCTAAAGAAATGGTAATGAGTGAGGAAATAATAAGTAATGCTATTGAGTCTATTAAAATAGAACTTGAAGATACCTTAAAGAAAAACAAAGATAAGGAAAGAGAAAATAAGCTTAGAAATAATATTGGAAATAATCTGGAGAATTTAGAGCAAATACATTCTTTTGAAACTATTGATAGTTATTTGCCTTTCTTTTATAAAGAAGAAGAAACTCTTTTTGACTATTTAGAAGATTATATATTTATAATGGATGATAAAGTTAGGGCTTTAGGGAAGTTAGAAAGTACATTTCTTGAGTTTGATGAGAATTATTCTATATTTTTAGAAAGAGGAGACATACTGCCTTCTCAAGGAAAACTTCTATTACAAAAAGAAAAGATAATAGAATTATTAGAAGATAAAGTTCATTTAACTTTAGAAGTTATAAGTAAGAATAATGAGTTTTTAAGGCCAAGGCATAGTATAGAAATAAGCGGAACTACTTTACATCATTATCAAGGCCAATTAGATATACTTATTGATGATATCATAAACAAGAAGAGTGAAGATTATAGAACCGTTATTTTATCAGGAACTAGAGCTCGTGGAGAGAGGCTAGTTAATACCCTTAGAGATAGGGGGGTGGAAAGTGTTTATAAAGATACTGTTGATGAAGTGGCCTTGGGAGAAGTTGTAATAACTTTTGGAAACCTTTTGAAGGGGTTTGAATGTCCAGCGTACAAAGTTTGTGTTATATCGGATAAAGAAGTATTTGGTGAAGCAAAAAGAAAATTGAAGAAGACAAAAAAGAAAAGTAAAGGTGTTTCTAAAATAAAAAGTTTTGCTGAGCTAAAGCCTGGAGATTACGTAGTCCATGTTAATCATGGTATAGGAGTTTATAAAGGTATAAAACAAATTGAAGTTGGAGGACACAAAAGAGATTATTTAGATATTATTTATGATAAAGGAGATAAACTCTATGTGCCTGTAGATCAATTAGATCTTGTGCAAAAATATATTGGAAGTGAAGGAAAATCACCAAAAGTTAATAAACTTGGTGGCGCAGAATGGCAAAAAGCAAAATCAAAAGTAAGAAAATCAATTAATGAAATTGCTCAGGATTTAGTTAAACTATATGCAGCAAGATCAACTATGAAAGGGCATAAGTTTGGAAAAGATACCGAATGGCAGAGGCAGTTTGAAGATGAATTTCCATTTGAAGAAACGCCGGATCAATTGACAAGTATTGAAGAAATTAAAAAGGATATGGAGTCAAACAAATCCATGGATAGGCTTCTTTGCGGGGATGTAGGTTATGGCAAAACTGAGGTTGCTGTGAGAGCAGCTTTTAAGGCTGTAATGGAAGGCAAACAAGTAGCATTTTTAGTACCAACTACAATTCTAGCTGAACAACATTACAAAAACTTAAAAAGCAGATTTTCCGATTTTCCCGTTACTATAGAGATGATAAGTAGATTTAGAACTGCAAAAGAACAAAAAGCTACATTGCAAGCAGTTAAGGAGGGTAATGTTGATATTTTAATTGGAACTCATAGATTGGTTTCTAAAGATATTACATTTAAAGATTTAGGGCTTTTGATAGTTGATGAAGAGCAAAGATTTGGAGTAGCACAAAAAGAAAAGATAAAAAATGTAAAGAAAAATGTTGATGTTTTAACATTAAGTGCAACTCCTATTCCAAGAACTCTTCATATGTCATTAACAGGGGTTAGAGATATTTCTGTTATAGAAACTCCACCAGAAGAAAGGTATCCTATTCAAACCTATGTAGTTGAGCAAAATGATCAATTAATAAGAGATGCTATTATGAGAGAAGTAAGTAGAGGTGGGCAAGTATATTTCGTTTATAATAGAGTTGAAGATATAGATAAAATGGCTACATTTGTAAAGAGCTTGGTGCCAGAAGCAAGGGTCGCTGTCGCCCATGGACAAATGACTGAAAGACAGTTAGAAAAAGAAATGATGGATTTTATGGTAAATGAATATGATGTTCTTGTTTGTACAACTATAATTGAAACCGGAATAGATATTCAAAATGTAAATACAATAATTATCTATAATGCTGATAAGATGGGATTATCTCAATTATACCAGTTAAGAGGAAGAGTAGGTCGTTCAAATAGGATAGCTTATGCATATCTTTTATATACTAAAGATAAGGTCCTAACAGAAGTTGCTGAAAAGAGATTAAAAGCACTTAAAGATTTTACTGAGCTTGGTTCTGGGTTTAAAATTGCCATGAGAGATTTAGAGATAAGAGGAGCAGGAAATATGATGGGCTCTGCTCAACATGGACACATGGCAACTGTAGGATATGATCTTTACTGCAGAATGCTTGAAGATACTGTGAAGCTTATTAAAGGCGAGATAGATAAAGAACCTGTTGAAACTACTGTAGATTTAAAGGTGGATGCATATATACCTTCGACATACATAGAAGATGAAATTCAAAAGATTGAAGTTTATAAGAAGATTGCAGCTTTAGAAAGTCAAGAAGAGTATATGGATATAAAGGAAGAACTCGAAGATAGATATTCAGAAATACCAGACGCAGTTTATAATTTAATGGATATTGCCTATATTAAGAGTAGAGCAAAAATGTTATCAATTGAAGAGATAAAGGAAACAAATAATGAAATAATCTTTAAGTTTGTAGAAGGGGAAACCTCTTACAAGGATGTGTTTAAAAAGTTGATTGATAACTATAAGGATAATGTATTATTAAGGTTTGGAGATAAGCCATCCTTTACTTTTAAGCAGGGAGAACAAAAGAAAGAACAAATATTGGCGTTCTTTAAGGAAATGTTGAACAAATTAATTAAAAATTAGTAATTTTTTGGGTTAAATGATTTGAATTGTAGTATTATTATTGTTATACTAATAATATGTCGTTTAATATGTCGTTATAACCTATTTAATAAACAATAAAGTGAGGGAATGCCTTTGAGAGAGATTAGAAAGTATGTAACAATGGCGTTAGCAGGAGTTATGATATTATCGTTTGCTGGATGTAGTATGATAGAAAGAACACCAGAATCAATACAGAAAACAGTATTAGCTAAGGTTGGAAATAAAAAAATAACAAGAGCAGACGTTGATTTAGCACTAAAACCATATTTAGAGCAATACAAAAAACAATATGGAGAAGATTTTGAAAATAAGGAAGAATTAAAAGAACCACTAAAGAATATGAGAAAACAACAATTAGAAGGGCTAGTAGATCAAGAAGTGTTGTTACAAAACAAAGAAGCTCTAGACGTTAATCCATCTGATGAAGAAATCCAAGCACAAGTTGATGATAGAATAAAGTACTTTAAGGATTCTACTGGATCAGATGATAAGTATGAAGAATTTGTAAAGTCATATGGATATGATGTTGATAGCTTTGAAAAATTCTTAAAGACACAAGCAGTAGTAAGTATGGTAGTTGATAAGATTGTTGAGGGTGTAGAAGTAACAGATGAAGATGTAGAGAATAACTACAATGAGAATAAGAGTACTTATACAACTAAGGCAGGAGCTGACGTAACACACTTATTATTTGCTCCAGCGAAAGATGCAAAGGGCAATGTAGTAGAAGGTGCAGATGCAGCTGCAAAGACTAAAGCAGATGCAGCTAGAGCGAAAGCTGTTTCTGGAACATCATTAAAGGATTTATCAACTAGTGCTGAATTTAAGGATTCTGCTAAGTATGAAGAGCTAGGTCGTGTAAGTTTTGTAGATAGTGGAATGGTTAAAGAATTTGAAGATGCGTTCAAGGTTTTACCAGCTAATCAAGTATCTGAAGTTGTTAAGACACAGTTTGGTTATCATATAATAGTAAATACTAAGGTGTATCCAAATGATGAGGTAAAAC
>NZ_SULK01000016.1:69412-77265 GCF_007115085.1 Clostridium sp. HBUAS56017
GAAGCAACAAGACACATACAAAGATAAAATTCAAGAATTAAAAGACAATATGAAGGTTAAATTATACGAGGATAAGCTATAATAATTATTTAAATTATAAGAAAACAGAGGAAGGTTTTTGAATTTTCTGTTTTTGGGTATAGAATTTGTTATTCAATAAGTAGTTAAAATTTATTAATAAGTAGAAAAGTGAGGGAATGGCTTTGAAAAAGATTAAGAAGTATATAATAATGGCGTTAGCTGGAGTTATGGTGTTATCATTTGCTGGGTGCAATATGATAGAAAGAACACCAGAATCAATACAAAAAACAGTATTAGCTAAGGTTGGAGACAAAAAGATAACAAAAGGTGATGTTGATAAAGCTCTTAAACAATATTTGGATCAATATAAACAACAATATGGTGAAGATTTTGAGAAAAAAGATGAATTAAAAGAGCAATTAAAAAACATGAGAAAGCAATACTTAGAAAGTTTAGTTGATCAAGAAGTACTATTAAAAAACAAAGAAGCGTTAGGTGTTGAAATAGACGATGAAGAAATCCAAAAGGAAGTTGATCAACAAATAGATAGCTTCAAAAAGCAGATTGGATCAGATGACAAGTATGAGGAATATTTAAAATCAATAGGATATGATAGTGATAGCATAGTAGAAGAATTAAAAAAACAATTAGTAAGTCAAAAGATAGTTAATAAGATTGTTGAGGGTGTAGAAGTAACAGATGAAGATGTAGAAAATAACTACAATGACAATAAGAGTACATATACAACTAAGGCAGGAGCTGATGTAACACACTTATTATTTGCTCCAGCAAAAGATGCAAATGGTAATGCAGTGGAAGGTGGAGATGCAGCTGCAAAGGCTAAAGCAGATGCAGCTAGAGCAAAAGCTGTTTCTGGAACATCATTAAAGGATTTATCAACTAGTGCTGAGTTTAAAGATTCTTCTAAGTATGAAGAACTAGGTCGTGTAAGTTTTGAAAACAGTGGAATGGTTAAAGAGTTTGAAGACGCATTTAAAGTTTTACCAGCCAATCAAGTATCTGAAGTTGTTAAGACACAGTTTGGTTATCATATAATAGTAAATACTAAGGTGTATCCAAATGATGAGGTAAAACCACTTGATGATACTCTTAAAGGAACAATTAAGAGTCAATTATTACAACAAAAGCAACAAGATGCATATAAGGATAAAGTTCAAGAATTAAAAGATAATATGAAAGTTAAATTATATGAAGATAAGCTATAATTGATATAATTACGTAAACAGGAAGGTTTGAAAAACTTTCCTGTTTTTTTTACTATAAAAAATATTTTTATAGTAAATGAATTAACCAAGTATAAATAATGGGTATATGTGTATAAAATTTCTATTAAGTCAAATAATAATAATGCTACAAATTAATTAGTTACATAAGGAGGTTAATTTTAATAATGAAAGCAACAGGAATTGTAAGGCGTATTGATGATTTAGGAAGAGTTGTTATACCAAAGGAGATTAGAAGAACTTTAAGAATAAGAGAAGGAGACCCATTAGAAATTTTTACTGACAGAGAAGGAGGAGTAATATTAAAAAAATATTCCCCTATAGGAGAATTAACTGATTTTTCAAAGGAATATGCAGAAAGTTTACAACAAGCAATAGGAAATATTGTTCTAATTGCAGATAAGGATGCATTTATTTCTGTAAGTGGAACAACTAAAAAGGAATATATAGAGAGAAAAATCAGTCCAGAGTTAGAAAAGGTAATGGAAGATAGAAAAACTGTTCTTTTAGGAGATGAAAAAAAAGTTATTCCATTGCACAATGATGAGGATGATGTTGAAGGAAAATACACTGCACAGGTTATTTCGCCTATAATTACAGAAGGAGATTCAATTGGAGCTGTAATTATATTATCTAAAGAGGCAGGGGAAAAACTGGGAGAGGTAGAGCTTAAATTGGCAGAGACAGCTTCAGGATTTTTAGGTAGGCAAATGGAACAATAAATAGTAGCAATAACATGGATTTTTAACTTGAAAAGAAAAGAGAAAAATATAACAGTAATAATACCTCTAAACTTAAAATAAAAATAACTAGTACATATAAAGTTTGGAGGTATTTTATGAAAAAGCAATCCTTAATAAAAGGAAGTTTAATTTTGGGAATATCTGGGATAGTTGCTAGGTTTTTGGGACTGTTCTTTAGATGGCCTCTAATAATGCTTATTGGAGATGAAGGAGTAGGGTATTATCAGATGTCTTACCCGTTATATATGTTTTTTGTGGCTATGGCGTCAGGAATTCCTGTAGCTATGTCAAAAATGATATCAGAGAATAATGCAAAAGGAGATATAAATAGAAGTTTCCAAGTAGTTAAAGAATCTACAATTATAATGATGATAATTGGGACAGGCACATCATGTATATTATTTTTATTTGCAAAACCTATAATTAATTTCTTGCAGTGGGACCAGAGAGCATATTATTCATTAATAGGAATTTCATTTGCTCCTTTTATAATATCTATTATGACTGTCTATAGAGGCTTTTTTCAAGGCCTTCAAAATATGACAGCTCCGGCTATATCGCAGATATTTGAACAAGTGGGAAGAGTTGTTTTTGGAGTAGGGTTAGCCATAGTTCTGTTACCTAAAGGAATAGAACATTCAGCAGGAGGTGCTGCCTTTGGAGCAGCAGCTGGTGGATTTCTAGGAAGTATATATTTATGCTTTAAATATTATAAAGTTAAAAAAAGTTATGGGATTAAAACAATAAAAAGTAGTCCTGAAATTTTAAGTAAAATTTTGATGATAGCTATTCCTATATCTTTGGGAGCAACAGTTAGTACTATTATGAGCCTAATTGATTCTATACTAGTTCCTCAAAAACTTTTGGAAGCAGGATTTTCAAATCAACAATCAACAATATTATATGCTCAACTTACAGGAAAGGCATCTGTAATAGTTAATATTCCTCTAACTTTATCTATGGCATTATGTACTTCTTTGATACCAATTATTGCAGAAAATTATATTCTTAGAAGGATGAGAGAGGTTGAGAGTAAAATTGATATATCACTAAAATTTTCTGCTATTATAGGGGTTCCGTGTATGTTTGGATTATTTTTTATGGCAGAACCTATAATGAAGTTTATTTTTCCGGGAAGATTTGATGGGGTTGATATATTGAAATATCTTTCATTATCCATTCCTTTTATAATAGTAACGCAAACTACTACATCTATTTTGCAAAGTATAGGAAGTTATGTTTTACCTGTAATTAATTTATTTTTAGGTTGTGTTGTTAAAGTAATATTAACTATGTTATTAGTTCCATTAATACAGTTCAATATATATGGTGCGGTTATTGCAAGTATAGGGGCATATGTATTTACCACTATTTTAAACATAGTTTCCATGAAAATTAAGCTAAAAACAAAATTTAATTTTTATGACAATTTTATAAAACCTGCATATGCAGCGAGTTTTATGATGATAGGAGTTTTGATAATATATAATATGATATATAGAAATTCGGGGAGTAATAGCATATCCTGCTTACTATCTATATCTGTAGGTGTTATAATATACACAATAAGTATATTGTTGCTTAAAGTACTAAGTTTTAATGAAGTTAAAGAAAGATTAAATAGACGAAAAAATAAATAAAAAGGAGAGAGCCTAATGATAAAGATAGTAGGATTGGGGCCAGGTAATATAGATGAGCTTACGATAGGAGCTATTAATACCTTAAAGGAAAAAAGTGACGTTATAGTTAGAACAGAAAAACATCCTGTTGTTGAATATTTGAAGACAGAAGGTATTAACTTTACTAGTTATGATTACGTTTATGAAGAGTTAACTAATTTTGATAAGGTATATGAAGAAATAGCAAGTGATTTAATAAACAAGCATAAAGAAAGAGGGAATTTAGTGTATGCAGTTCCAGGGCATCCATTAGAAGCAGAGAAATCTGTTACAAACTTAATTAATCTATGTAAAGAAAATTCAGTTAAATATGAAATTGTACCAGCTACAAGTTTTTTGGATGTAATTATGAATAGATTAGAAATTGATTTTACAGATGGAATAAAAGTAGTGGATGCTTTTGATATAGATAAGCAAATATTTGATAAACGAGTTGGAACTGTTATTACCCAAGTATATAATCAGTTTATTGCTTCAGAAGTTAAAATAAAACTTGGAGAGTACTATAGCGATGAAACAGAAATAATTTATTGCAGAGCTATTGGGGTAGAAGGAGAAGAAAGTATAAGAAATATACCTCTTTATGAATTAGACATGCAAGATGATTTAGATTATTTGACCTCTGTTTACGTACCAAGAGATATAAAGAATAAAAAGGATATCTATGATCTTATGGACATTATAGATATATTAAGAGGAGAAAATGGATGCCCTTGGGATATGGAACAAACTCATGATTCTATAAAAAGTGCAATTATAGAGGAAAGCTATGAAGTATACGAAGCTATTAAGAATGAAGATGATAACGCGCTTATAGAAGAACTTGGAGATGTGTTGCTACAGATAATTTTTCATTCAGCTATTGGAAGAGAAGAGGGGTATTTTAATTTTGGAGATGTTATACAAGGAATTTGCGATAAAATGATATACAGGCATCCTCATGTATTTGGAAATAGTAATGTGAAAGATTCAAGAGAAGTTTTAGAAAACTGGGATGAATTAAAAAAGAAAGAAAAGAATTTTAATACTATTGGTGATGAGTTGGAGGGGATTGCTAAGGCACTTCCTGCATTGGTAAGAGCGAGTAAGGTTCAGAAAAAAGTTAAAAAGGTAGGATTTGACTGGGATAATATAGAGGATGTAATAAAAAAGGTAGAAGAAGAGATAAATGAAGTTTTAGATGTATATAAAAGTGAAAATAGGGCAAGGATAACAGAAGAAGTAGGAGATTTAATATTTTCCTGTGTAAATTTTTGTAGATTCCTAGGAGTTGATGCAGAAGAAGCTTTGAATTTTACTACAGATAAATTTATTAAGAGGTTTAATTATATAGAAGAAAAGTCAAGAGAGAGAAGGGTAAGTTTAGAGAGTATGCCAATTGAAGAAATGAATATATTATGGGAAGACGCAAAAAAACTTGAAAAATAAGCTTTACAAGAAGGAATTTTATTTTTTTTGGAGAATATTATACTTTAACAGTTACTACGCTACAGTATATATATAATCCATTAATATATAAATTTAGTAGATTAACATATAAAATGTACTAAATGTATAGACTACATAGGAAAGTGGTTATATAATAGTATAATGTAGTTGTGGTACATAAACACAGTTATATAAAAGGTTAACTGGATTTTAAGGAGGATGTAATCGTGAATAAATCAGAATTAATTACAAGCATGGCAGAAAAGAGCCAATTAACAAAGAAAGATGCAGAAGTAGCTTTAAAGGCATTTATAGAAAGTGTTGAAGAAGCATTAGAAAAAGGTGAAAAGGTTCAATTAGTAGGATTTGGTACTTTTGAAACTAGAGAAAGAGCTGCAAGAGATGGTAGAAATCCAAGAACTAAAGAAGTTATTAAGATAGCAGCTTCAACTGTTCCAGTATTCAAAGCTGGAAAAGAATTTAAAGAAAAAGTAAACAAATAGTTTAAAGAGAACCCGAGAGATTTGCTCGGGTTCTTTTACAAATAAGTGGAAAGGAGAAAAAAGGTGAGACTAGATAAATACCTTAAGGTTTCAAGAATTATAAAAAGAAGAACGGTAGCTAAAGAAGCTTGTGAGACTGGAAGAGTAAGCATTAATGGAAAAGTAGCAAAAGCTTCTAGTGATATTAAAGAAAATGATATTATTGAGATTCAATTTGCTAGCAGATCATTAAAAGCTAAAATAGTTAATATTGCTGAACACGTAAGAAAAGAAGATGCGAAAGATATGTATGTTATTCTTGAAGGAGAGGAAGATCAAGAATAACATTTTTTAGAATAAAGATTCTTTTTTATACATATATTTTATTAACAACTAATATAGGAGATTATGTATGGAAGAAGAAATGAAAAGTAATCTAACATTAGAGAGTAGAAAAAAACTTACATTGACAGGTGTTTTGGAAGTTGTAAACTTTGATGATGAAAAAATTTCTTTAAATACAAATTTGGGGAATTTAAGTATAAAAGGCGAAGGTTTAAAAATGAATAAGTTGGATGTGCAAAATGGTGATGTGATTATATGTGGAACAATTTTGGCTATCATCTATAGTGGCAAAAATGTGAAAAAGAATAAAGAGAACATAATAAAAAGGATATTTCAGTAAAATAGATGCCGTTAAAATTGGATGTACAATTAGACATAGTCATCTATAGCTTGATAGCAGGAGTTATTACAGGGATTCTCTTTGATGCTTATAGGTTGATAAGAGGTCTTAAGGTTCCTAAACTTTTGATTGTTATAGAGGATGTATTATTTTGGGCATTTTGCACACTTGTTGTATTTTCTTTCTTATTATATACAAACTATGCTTTTTTAGGTCCGTACGTATATTTATTTATATTTATATCGTTAATAATATACTTTAAATTAGTTAGTCATTACGTAATATATATTGAAAAAATTATTGCAAAAGGAATAATAAAATTTTTTAGAGTAATGTTTAAGAATTTAGTTTACCCTTTTAAGATATTTTTATCAAGAATGGGAAATAAAAATTCGTAACAAACTAAAAATAACTTGAATAAAATAGATATAGTGATTACAATATAAATATAGATTTTATTATGAGGTGCTACGGATGAAAAGGAAGTTAACAATAAAAAACTTAATAATCTTAGTGCTATCAATTATTCTTATTGTAGGTTTTGTTAGACAAGAACAAACTATGGTGAGGATAGAAAAAGATAAACAAGCTAAACAAGAGCAACTTCAAGAACTTCAGAAGAAGAATGAAAGGCTTAAAGAAGAAAGCGATAAAGCTCAATCAGATGAATATATTGAGCAATTAGCGAGAGAAAGACTAAATATGATAAAAAAGGGTGAAACTTCTGTAGAAATAAAGAAGTCTGATCCCAATTAACAAGGGTAGGTTATTATTTTAATAACATATATATTTAATTTAAGGAGGATTCTTTTAAACATGACCTTAGCGGCAGGAAACATATTAGAGGGAACAGTAGTAAACATTACGAATTTTGGAGCCTTTGTAGAGGTGGACGGGAAAACTGGGTTAGTTCATATTTCAGAAGTAGCAGATTCATTTGTAAAAGATATAAGACAACATTTGAATGAACAGGATAAGGTTAAGGTTAAAGTTATCTCAATAGATGATAATGGAAAGATTAGCTTATCTATTAAGCAAGCAAATGTTCAAAAAAAGTCTGTTAAGCCTGTAGAATTTGATTGGGGAACAGATAGAAGTACTAATAAAGTTGGATCAGTAAACTTTGAAGATAAAATATCTAAATTCTTAAAAGATAGTGAAGAAAAAATGCAGGATGTAAAGAAACATCAAGAATTTAAAGGTAAGAATAGTAAAAACAGATCATAAAAGATCTAGTAATTTTATATAAATATAAGAATAAGATGTATAGTTTTTACTAAGCATCTTATTTTTTTATGTTTTTTCATCTAGTTATCAAGCGAGTGAAAGGTATAATTTAGGAGAAAGATGCTACTGAAATAGCCGATTTAGGAGCAATATAGGTAACATATTTATAATATAATAAAAAGTATATAAAAAAATGTTGACAGTATATAAATCATGCTATATAATTAGTTTTGTTGCTAGAGACAGCAAGAGAAAAACTTGCCGAAGTGGCGGAACTGGCAGACGCACAGGACTTAAAATCCTGCGGTGGTTAAACACCGTACCGGTTCGATTCCGGTCTTCGG
>NZ_SULK01000016.1:77354-77625 GCF_007115085.1 Clostridium sp. HBUAS56017
ACTTTTCAGTTGAAAATTATAATAACGCGGGGTGGAGCAGTTGGTAGCTCGTCGGGCTCATAACCCGAAGGTCGTAGGTTCGAGTCCTGCCCCCGCAACCATAAGATGGCGGAATAGCTCAGCTGGCTAGAGCATTCGGTTCATACCCGAAGGGTCGTAGGTTCAAGTCCTATTTCCGCTACCATGATGTGCCGAAGTGGCGGAACTGGCAGACGCACAGGACTTAAAATCCTGCGGTGGTTAAACACCGTACCGGTTCGATTCCGGTCTT
>NZ_SULK01000016.1:77738-78005 GCF_007115085.1 Clostridium sp. HBUAS56017
GTTTTCAACTGAAAGTTATAATAACGCGGGGTGGAGCAGTTGGTAGCTCGTCGGGCTCATAACCCGAAGGTCGTAGGTTCGAGTCCTGCCCCCGCAACCATAAGGCGGAATAGCTCAGCTGGCTAGAGCATTCGGTTCATACCCGAAGGGTCGTAGGTTCAAGTCCTATTTCCGCTACCATAATGTGCCGAAGTGGCGGAACTGGCAGACGCACAGGACTTAAAATCCTGCGGTGGTTAAACACCGTACCGGTTCGATTCCGGTCTT
>NZ_SULK01000016.1:78116-96044 GCF_007115085.1 Clostridium sp. HBUAS56017
CTTTTTGGTGAATATGTTATATGTATGTTACATATAACGAAAAGCATAAACATTTGTTTATGCTTTTTTTTATATGCAAGTTATAAAATAATATGATAAAAAGTTTATAACAAAAAAGGATAAAGAATATTCAGTAATGACAAAAAAGTAATTGTTGATGAATTGAAAGGTAAGCCCTTTAAAATGTTAATATCAAAAGGAAGTTAGCAAAAAGTAAGTAAGAAGTTGTAATTAAATAAAATGAAAATAATTTTGATATTAACTAGAATAATATAATTTATTGTCCTACGAAAAAAAAATCAAATCCCACAAAATGACATAAAATGGTAATTAGCGGTGATATAATTTAGATACATTTTATAGGGTTTGGAGGGATTAATGTGCAGTATGGACTAGATGTTGATACTTATAAAAGAATAAAAAACCATAAAAAAGTATTGAATTTAGGTGAAGAGCCTATAAGGTATATGAGTATTTTATTAATAGGGATATTAATTAGCAGGGTTATATTTTTTTTAGATTCTAAAAATATGTCTGGGATAGCACCTTTTGGAGTAGCTTATTTATTAGCTATAACAATTAAGAATAATGAGAAAAATACTTTAAGTGCGGCTATAGGGGCAGCTATAGGATATATAAGCATATCTATGACGGTTAATGATAAGTATGGCAATTTAATTGCGATTATAATGTTGGTGTTGTATAGCGCTGTCATAAAGGCAATGGACAAATATGCAAAAGAATATTATATGTATGGTGTTATAGCAATTAGCTATATTATCAATGGATTTATGGTAAGTGGATATGATTTGGGGGTTAACATAACCATATCTCTAATTAATACATTAATAGTATTGCCTGTGTATTATGTCATTAGATATGGTATTACATGTATTGAAGAGTTCAATACAAATTACTTTTTCTCTATAGAAGAGATGATCAGTATGGGAGTAATAATATGTCTAATCATTTCAGGAATTGGAGAGTTAGAGATATTAGGGATATCTATAAGAAGTGTGTTTGCATATACAGTTATACTATTAATAGCATATGTAGGAGGTGCAACTTATGGAGCTGCTATAGGCGTAGCTATGGGGATAATAGTAGGACTTAGTTCTGGGGATATAGCAAATTCAATCACATTTTACAGTGTAGCGGGACTTATATCGGGAGTTTTTAAAGATACTGGAAAAATATTCACGTTTTTATCGTACCTTATTATGTACTTTACATTATCTCTATATTGTCATGATCTTAGTATGAATTCTTTGATAGAAGTCTTAATATCAGGAGGATTATTATTTGTAACTCCAAGAATTTTAATTGATGCAATTAGTATTGAGATGAATGTTGATAGAAAAAGAGGGATGGTTAATGAAACTGAGTTAACAGAGATTAAAGAAGAGTTTACTGATAAGGTGAAATTGTTGGAGACGGCATTGTTGTCGGTATCTAGAACATTATATGTTATTGGTGAAAATGACAAACTTATGTATAAAAACAAAAGTGCTGCACTTATAGAAAATCTAGCTGATAGGGTTTGTCCTAAATGTGCAAGATGTGAAAAGTGCTGGGAAAGGGATTTCAATTCAACTTATAAGTCTTTTGAAAAATTAATTAAAAGTTATGAGAATAAGAAAATAATATTTCCTAGTGAACTTGAAAAAATATGTTTGTATAAATTTGAGTTAATGAAAAATACTGAAATAATTGTAGATAACTTAAATTATAAAGAAATTCTAAAAGCGCGTTTAGGAGATGGAAGACAATTGTTAGCAAATCACGTTGAAAATATAGCTTCTTCCATGAGAGATATGTTAGCTGATTTTAAAGAACGAGTAACTGTTTGTAATGAAGTAGAAAGGTTAATAAGAAGAGCATTAAATAAAAATGGAATACATTATAAAAAAATGTTTTGCTATAGAGATTCAAGTGGAAGATTAAAGGTGAAGCTTAGGATGCAAAATTGTGGTGGAGGTAATTTTTGCGGAAAGAGAATACTTCCCATAATAAATGATGTAGTAAGCGAGCATGTGTGTATAGGTGGAGAAGGATGTAAAATAGATCCAATCAGTAATGAATGTGTAGTGATTTTTGAGGAGAGCCCAAAATATCACATGGTTTCATATGGCGCAATGACATCTAAAGAGGGGGAGGATTATACAGGAGATACTTTTAGTTTTGGAAAGACTAAGGAAGGTTCTTATATGACTCTTATAAGCGATGGAATGGGTTCGGGACCTGAAGCTGGAAAGGAAAGTAAGGTTACGGTAGAGCTAGTTGAAGATTTCATAGAGGCTGGATTTGATAAAGATACAACTGTTAATATGGTTAATTCTATTATGGCTATGAAATTTGAGGAGGATGAAAAGTTTTCTACATTGGATTTAAACTTGGTTGATTTATACTCAGGATGGATATCGTTTATTAAAATTGGGGCTGTAGCTAGCTTTGTGAAAAGTGGAAAAAAGGTAAGGGCTATAACGTCAAATATGCCGCCTTTTGGCTTGGTAGATAAGGTTGAGGTTGAAGAAGTAAAGCAAAAGGTTAAAAATGGAGATTTGATTATTACCATAAGTGATGGAATTTTAGATGTAAGTAAGGAGAGTTTAGGAAGTTATAATTGGCTCATGGAATATTTAGAAGATGCATCTAAAAACCCTAAAAAGTTAGCTAGTGATATTTTGGATAAGGCAAAGGAATTGAGTGGAGGAGTAGCCAAGGATGATATGACAGTAGTTGTATCTAAGGTGTATGCTATGTATTAGTTATAACAATAATAGCTGGCTAAGTTTTTAGCTAGCTATTTTATTTTTTTGAATAAAAATGTAAAATGTATATAGGAAAAAAGAATTGAGGAAAGAATATGATGAAAGATATCAAGGAAAGATTTGTGAATTACATAGAAAAAAATGAACTTATAAGAAAAGGTGATGGGATAGTAGTAGGATTGTCTGGCGGCCCGGATTCTACATGTTTATTACATTTATTGTGTAGTATTAAAGATGAGATGAACTTAAAGATTGCAGCGGTTCATGTAAATCATATGTTCAGAGGAGATGATGCTGATGGAGATCAGAGGTTTTCAGAAGAAATCTCTAAGGCATTTGATGTTGAGTTTTTTTATAAAAAGATAGATGTGAGTCGTTATGGTAGAGAAAATGGATTGTCATCTGAAACTGCTGGTAGAGAAATTAGATACAATTATTTTAATGAGATAATGAATAAGTTAAAATTCTCAAAAATAGCTACAGCACATAACGCTAATGATCAGGTTGAAACAATATTGATGAGAATTATGAGGGGGACTGGGCTTGAAGGACTTGGAGGTATTCCTGTAAAAAGAGAAAATAGATATATTAGACCTATATTATTTATGAAACGTGAGGAAATTGAACAATATTGTAAAGTGCATAAGTTAAATCCACGTATAGATGAAACTAACTTGGAGAGACTTTATAGTAGAAATAAGGTAAGACTTGATATGATACCGTATATGAAAGAAAATTTTAATGAGGATATTATTGAAACTATTAATAGAATGTCATTATTGTTACAAGAAGATAATAAATTCATTTTAGAAGAAGTAGATAGTAGATATAAGGAAAGTTGTTTTAGGGAAAATGATAAGGTTGTTATATGTAAGAAGGCTTTTGAGTATAATAGTTCTATTATAAAGCGAATTATTAGAAAAGCAATTAAGGAAGTTAATGGGGATAAGTATGATGTAGAATTGAAGCATATAATGGAAGTGGTAGAACTTAGTAAGTTAGAAACAGGTAAAAAGATTGATTTGCCAAGAGGTGTAAGTGCAGAGAATGTTTATGGTGATATTTGTATTAGACTAAAGAAATCTACAATAGGTAGTGATTGTGATGAAATAATTTTGAATAAGAATGAATTGCATGGTAGAGAGATAATATTCCGAAGTTATATTTTCAATTTTGAAGTGATAAATAATGAGAAAAATATTAGTTTAGATAAAAATAATGAAATTAAGTATTTTAATTACGATAGTATTAATGGTAATATTATCATTAGGCAAAGAAAAAATGGAGATAAAATAAATCCTTTGGGTATGAAGGGGAGTAAGAAATTAAAAGATATATTCATAGATATGAAAATACCTAAGGAAAATAGAGAGTTAATCCCTATAATACAATTTGATGAAAATATTGCATGGGTGTTTTCTATTAAAATATCTGAATTGTATAAGGTCACAGAAAAAACTAAGAAAGTTCTTAAAATAAGTGTTAGGAGAAAGGAAAATAAGTTATGCTGAATGATATAAAAGAAATACTATTTAGTGAAGAGACAATAAAAGAAAAAGTTAAGGAAATGGGGAAGATAATTACAAAAGACTATGAAGGAAAAGATTTAATAGTAATAGGTGTTTTAAAAGGTTCTGTATTATTTGCATCAGACTTAATAAAAAACATAGATATGTACTGTGAAATAGATTTTATGGCTGTTTCAAGTTATGGAAACTCAACTGAAACTTCAGGAGTTGTTAGAATATTGAAAGATTTAGACCATAGTATAGAAGGAAAGGATATATTAATAGTTGAAGATATAGTTGATACAGGAATAACATTAGGCTATTTACTTAATTATCTCAAAGCTAGAAAAGCAAATTCTATAGAAATAGCAACACTGTTAAACAAGCCTTTAAGACGAGAAGTTGATATTCATGTAAAATATATAGGATTTGAAGCTCCAGATGAGTTCTTGGTTGGATATGGAATAGATTATGCAGAAAAGTACAGAAACTTACCTTTTGTAGGTACTTTAAAGCCGGAAATTTATGAAAAATAGAGTGATTTATATTATTGTATAAAGAAATCCCTTGTGGTAAAATTTAAAAATAACGAGAAGAGAGGGGGGCTCTGAATGAAAAAAAGTTCAAGCTCAGCTATATGGATTATAATGCTTGTAGTACTAGTGGCAGCAGCCACAACAATATGGCAAACTAAAGGAAATACTGAAAATATACCATACAGTTCTTTCCAACAAAAATGGAAGTCGGATGAAATCGTAAGTATTGCAGTTAATGAAGATAAAATGCTTATTCAGGGCAAAACAAGCAACAACACAATGTTCACTACATACGCACCAAGTGAGATGATTGTATCATTGATGGCAGAAAGCCCAAAAGATAATGTAAGAGTTGAATTTGATGCACCATCAAATAGTGGAGCGTGGTTAAGTATCATACCAATAATAGTTTTAGTTGTTATGGTATTAGTATTTTTGTTTGTATTTACTCAACAGTCACAAGGTGGCGGTGGAGGAAGAGGTGTTATGAACTTTGGGAAAAGTAGAGCAAAGATAGCAACACCTGATTCTAAGAAGGTTACATTTAATGATGTTGCAGGAGCAGATGAAGAAAAAGCAGAACTTGAAGAAATTGTAGATTTTTTAAAGTTACCTGCAAAGTATATTGAAATGGGAGCTAGAATTCCTAAGGGAGTGTTATTAGTAGGACCTCCAGGAACAGGTAAGACTTTACTGGCTAAGGCTATTGCTGGAGAAGCTGGGGTTCCATTTTTCAGTATATCTGGTTCTGATTTCGTTGAAATGTTCGTTGGAGTAGGAGCATCAAGAGTAAGAGATTTATTTCAAGAAGCTAAAAAGAATGCTCCTTGTATAGTGTTTATTGATGAAATAGATGCTGTAGGAAGACAAAGAGGAGCAGGTCTTGGTGGTGGTCATGATGAAAGAGAACAAACTTTGAATCAATTATTAGTTGAGATGGATGGATTTGGGGTTAATGAAGGAATCATAATGATTGCAGCTACAAATAGACCTGATATACTAGATCCAGCATTATTAAGACCGGGAAGATTTGATAGACAAATTGTTGTTGGAGCTCCTGATGTTAGAGGAAGAGAAGAGATATTAAAAGTTCATACTAGAAAAAAACCATTAGATGAAAGTGTTAGTTTGGAAATTTTAGCAAAGAGAACGCCAGGGTTTAGTGGTGCAGATATAGAAAACTTGGCGAATGAGGCGGCTCTTTTATCAGTGAGAAGAGGAAAGAAAAAGATTACTATGCAGGAGATGGAAGAAGCTATAACAAGAGTAATAGCTGGGCCAGAGAAAAAGAGCAGAGTAATTAGTGAACATGATAGAAAACTTACTGCATATCATGAAGCAGGGCATGCAGTAGTAATGAAATTACTGCCTAATTCAGATCCAGTTCATGAAATATCAATTATTCCAAGAGGTAGAGCTGGAGGATATACTATGCATTTACCAAATGAGGATAGAACATATACTTCTAAATCTAAGTTGAAAGATGAAATGGTAGGGCTTCTAGGAGGAAGAGTTGCTGAACAATTAGTTCTTGGAGATATAAGTACAGGGGCTAAAAATGATATAGACAGAGCAAGTGCTATTGCAAGAAGTATGGTTATGGAATATGGAATGAGTGAAAATATAGGTGCAATTTCTTATGGCACAGATCAAAATGAAGTTTTCTTAGGAAGAGACTTAGGAAGAGGTAGAAACTTTAGTGAAAAAATTGGAGCTGAAATTGATGGAGAAATAAAGAAATTCATAGATGAAGCCTATAAGAGTGCTGAAGAATTATTAAAGAAAAATATAGATAAACTTCATGCAGTATCAGCAGCTTTGCTTGAGAAGGAAAAACTTGAAGGTAAAGAATTTGTTGAGATATTTGAAAATGCATAAAATAAGATAAGGGAAGACTTTTTATAAAGTCTTCTTTTTATACATACAATAAATACATTATAATAAAAAAGACACGGGTAATAGCGAATTATAAGAACAATTTGGTTAAAAATGTTCGATTATTCTTTAAAAAGCAATAGATAGATGATATAATCTTTATGGAAGATAAAGAAATTAATCTAAGTTTAAGGGGTGTTTATTAGATATGAAAAGTGATATACAAATAGCGCAAGAAGCTGTTATGGAACCAATTAATAAGATAGCGGAAAAGATTAATTTATCGGAAGATGATATTGAGTTATATGGTAAGTATAAGTGTAAAATATCCTTAGATGT
Organism: Clostridium sp. HBUAS56017; assembly: GCF_007115085.1. Taxonomy (NCBI): domain Bacteria; kingdom Bacillati; phylum Bacillota; class Clostridia; order Eubacteriales; family Clostridiaceae; genus Clostridium; species Clostridium sp. HBUAS56017. Next base: position 85,146 of record NZ_SULK01000016.1, read on the forward strand.
TTTACATAGGAATAAGGATAAAAAAGATGGGAAGTTAGTATTGGTTACAGCTATTAATCCCACTCCAGCTGGAGAAGGCAAGTCAACAGTAACAGTAGGACTTGGCCAGGCATTTTGTAAGCAAGGGAAAAATGCAATAATAGCATTAAGAGAACCATCACTTGGACCAGTGTTTGGTATTAAGGGAGGAGCAGCAGGTGGAGGTTATGCACAGGTTGTACCCATGGAAGATATAAATTTGCATTTTACTGGGGATATGCATGCAATTACTTCTGCAAATAATTTGTTATGTGCAGCAATAGATAATCATATTCATCAAGGAAATGCTCTTAATATAGATTCAAGAAGAATAATATTTAAGAGAGTAATGGATATGAATGATAGAGCATTAAGAAGCGTTGTTGTTGGTATGGGTGGAAAAGCCAATGGATTCTTAAGGGAAGATGGGTTTATGATAACTGTAGCTTCTGAAATAATGGCTATATTATGTTTAGCTAATAATCTTAGTGATCTTAAGGAAAGAATGGGAAACATATTGATCGCTTATGATTTAGATGGAAATCCGGTATATGCGAAACAATTAGAAGTACAAGGTGCTATGGCTCTATTGATGAAGGACGCAGTTAAGCCTAATTTAGTTCAGACATTAGAGAATACTCCAGCTATAATTCATGGAGGACCTTTTGCAAATATTGCTCATGGTTGTAATTCTATTTTGGCTACAAAAATGGCATTGAAACTTGGAGACATTGTGATTACAGAAGCAGGATTTGGTGCTGATCTTGGAGCAGAGAAGTTTTTAGATATAAAATGTAGATATGGAGGATTGAATCCAAACTGTGTTGTGGTTGTAGCTACTATAAGGGCTCTTAAACATCACGGTGGCGTAAGCAAGGAAGAATTAAATACTCCGAATGTAGAGGCTCTTTCTAAAGGAATTGTAAATTTAGAAAAGCAAATTGAAAATATAAAGAAATATGATGTGCCGGTTGTAGTTGCTATAAATAGATTTTTAACTGATAGTGATGAAGAAATAAAATTTATTAAAGAGTTTTGTGGAAATCTTGGCGTGAAAGTTGCACTTTCAGATGTATGGGCAAAAGGTGGAGAAGGTGGAATTGAACTTGCAGAGATAGTTCAAAATGTATTAGACAAGGAAGAATCAAATTTTAAACCTATATACAGTATTGATTCAAAAATTGAAGAGAAAATATTAAAGATTTCTAGAGAAATTTATGGAGCAAACAATGTAAATTATTCGCCAGCTGCTAAAAAACAAATTCAAGAGATTGAAAAGTTTGGGTTGGATAAATTACCTATATGTATGGCGAAAACACAGTACTCATTATCTGATAATCCAGCATTGCTTGGAAAACCTAAAGGTTTTGATATATCAGTAAAGGAAGTTAGAGTATCAAATGGAGCTGGATTCATAGTTGTATTAACTGGAAATGTAATGACTATGCCGGGTTTGCCAAAGGTGCCAGCTGCTAATAGAATGGATATATTAGAAAGTGGAGAGATAATAGGACTATTTTAAACTTAATATCAAATAAATATATTGGACTTGACAAATTGCGCTGAATTGCTAAAATTATATTGTCAATTTTAAGTTATTTATTGTAGTAAAGGCAGCTATCACAGCTGCTTTTAATTATATTAAGGTGGTGCTTTTATGATTTTACTCGTGGATGTTGGAAATACTAATATTGTTTTAGGTTTGCAAAAAGATGAAAATTGTATAGCTAGTTGGCGTATATCAACTGATGCAAAAAAAACATCGGATGAATATGGAATTCAAGTTATGCAGTTATTTAATCAAAATCAATTTGATCCGAAAGCTGTAGAAGGAATTATTATTTCCTCTGTAGTACCTAACACAATGCATTCATTAGAAAATATGATTAGAAAATGTTTCAATATTGAACCTATAATAGTTGGTCCTGGAATAAAAACAAAAATAAATATTAAATATGATAATCCTAAAGAAGTTGGAGCTGATAGGATCGTAAATGCTGTTGCTGCTTATGAGCTTTATAGAAGACCTATGATAATAATTGATTTTGGGACAGCTACTACTTTTTGCTCAGTTACAAGAACAGGTGATTATTTAGGTGGATGTATAGTACCAGGAATAAAAATATCATCGGATGCTTTATTTGATAGAGCTGCGAAGCTTCCAAGGGTAGAATTAGAATTGCCAAAAAAAGTTATATGTAAAAATACAATTTCGAGCATGCAAGCTGGAATATTATATGGATATATAGGGCAAGTAGAATATATAGTGAATAAAATGAAAAAAGAAATGAAGAGTAAGGATAATGAGGAACCATATGTAGTTGCCACTGGGGGGTTAGCTAATTTAATAAGTAAGCATACTAATGTTATAGATAAAGTAAATTCTGATTTGACATTACAAGGGCTTAAAATATTGTACCAGAAGAATAAGGAGTAGATATGCGATGAAGATAGGTAATCTGGTCTTAGAAAACAATGTATTTTTAGCACCGATGGCCGGAGTTACTGATATTTCTTTTAGAGGACTATGTAAAGAAATGGGATGTGGGCTTGTCTATACGGAAATGGTAAGTGCAAAAGCATTATATTATGGAAGTGAAAATACACAGTCGTTATTAAGAATAGCAGAAGAAGAAAGACCTGTAGCTACACAAATTTTTGGAAGAGATCCTAAGATAATGGCTGAAATATCAGAAAAATATTTAAATGATAGAGATGATATTTGTATTATTGATATAAATATGGGATGTCCCGCACCTAAAATAATTAAAAATGGTGAAGGATCAGCATTATTGAAAGAACCTGAGTTAGCAGCTGAGATAGTTAAAGAAATAAAAAAGGTTGCAACAAAACCAGTTACGGTGAAATTTAGAAAGGGATTTTCTGATGACAATATAAATGCTGTAGATTTTGCTAAAACTATGGAACAGGCTGGGGCAGATGCTATTACTATACATGGAAGAACAACAAAACAAATGTATGAAGGTAAGGCTGATTGGGATATAATAAAGCAAGTAAAAGAAGCGGTTAGTATTCCTGTTATAGGAAATGGGGATGTATTCTCTCCAGAAGCCGCATTAATGTTGAAAGAAATCTCTAATTGTGATGGTATAATGGTTGCCAGGGGAAGTATGGGAAATCCATGGATATTTAAACAGATAGAGAGAAAATTAAATGGTGAAGAAGAGAGTAGTATAAAACCAGAAGAAAAAATTGATATGTGTCTTAGACATTATGAATTAGCTATAAAATATGATGGTGAATATAAAGCTGTTAGAGAAATGAGAAAACATGCATCATGGTATTTAAAAGGACTTCCTAGAAGTTCGGAAGTAAGAAATAATATTAATACGATTGATAACAGTTATTCTGTATTAAGTATATTAAAGGAATATAGAGAAGAGTTAGCAATATATTAATTATTGATGGTAATTAAGCGAAATGAAACATATAAAGTTTTTTTTAGGGTATCAAGAAATAGGAATAAGGTATATAATAGGTGATAGACTAACTAGATGTAGTTTTTATTAAGTATGCCCTTAATTATCATTTATTGACATATTATATAGGCTGATTTATAATAGGTTAAATGATTTTAGAACTAAGAAAAATAGTAAACTAAATTATGTATTAAAGGGGAGTATAATATGAGCGAAGCAAAGAAATACATCATGACATATGAAGGTGTAAAAAAATTAGAAGAAGAGTTAGAATTCTTAAAAACTGTTAAAAGAAAAGAGATAACAGAAAAGATAAAGGTTGCTTTGGGTTATGGAGATTTAAGCGAAAACTCTGAATATGATGAAGCAAAAAATGAACAGGCATTTACAGAAGGAAGAATTCTTCAATTAGAAAATATGTTAAAAAATGCTTCAGTAGTTGATGAATCAGAAATCCCAGCAGGAACTGTTGCAGTTGGAGCAATAGTAAAAGTTAAGGATTTTGAGTTTGATGAAGAAGTTGAATATACAATAGTAGGCTCAGCAGAAGCAGATCCTATGAATTTTAAAATTTCAAATGAATCTCCAGTAGGAAGAGCTTTAATAGGAAAGCAAGTTGGGGATGTTGTAGAGGTAGCTGTACCAGACGGAGTAAACAAGTTTGAGGTATTAGATATAAGAAGATAGTAACGGAGGGATATTAATGTCAACTGAGGAAATGAATATACAAGAGTTAGAATCTCAGTATAATGAACAAGAAAGATTAAGAAGAGAGAAGTTAACAGAGCTACAAAATGAAGGTAAAGATCCATTTGATGTGTATAAAATTGAAAGAACTCATACATCAAAGTCTGTTAAAGACAACTATGATGAGCTTGAAGGCAAAACTGTGACTGTTGCAGGAAGAATAATGTCTAAGAGAGGGCAAGGAAAAGTTGTGTTCTCAGATGTTTATGATAGAGATGGAAAAATACAATTATTCATAAAGATCGATGAAGTTGGAGAAGAAAACTTAAAATCATACAAGAGCTATGATCTTGGAGACATTGTTGCTGCTACAGGAGAAGTGTTTAAAACTAAAACAGAAGAAATATCAATAAAGGTTAAGAGCTTTGAATTAGTTTGTAAGTCATTAAAACCATTACCAGAAAAGTGGCATGGGTTAAAGGATCCTGACTTAAGATATAGACAAAGAGAAGTTGATATTATAACTAATCCTGAAGTTAAAGATACTTTTATAAAAAGAAGTCAAATAATTAAGGGAATAAGAACATTCTTAGATGATAGAGGATTCCTTGAAGTTGAAACTCCAATACTTGGAGCTATTGCTGGTGGTGCGGCAGCTAAGCCTTTCATAACACATCACAATACTTTAGGGATAGATATGTATCTAAGAATAGCAACAGAGTTATATTTAAAGAGACTTATAGTTGCTGGATTTGAAAAAGTGTATGATATGGGTAAAAACTTTAGAAATGAAGGGATGTCTGTAAGACATAATCCAGAGTTTACTTGTATTGAATTATATGAAGCTTATTCTGATTATAATGACATGATGGAAATATGTGAAAATATGGTTGCTTCTGTTTGTGAAAAGGTAAATGGAACAACTAAGGTAATGTATCAAGGAACTGAAATTGATTTTAAGCCACCATGGAGAAGAATAACTATGGTAGACGCAGTTAAAGAATATGCAGGTATTGATTTCAATGATATAAAGTCTGATGAAGAAGCTCAAGCTATAGCTAAGGAGAAACATTTAGAGTTCCCTAAGCCACTTAATACTGTAACAAAGGGTGAAGTGCTAAATGCTTTATATGAAGAATTTGGTGAACAAAATATGATTCAACCTACATTCGTTACAGATTATCCAGTAGAAATATCTCCTTTGACTAAGAAGAAGAGAGGTAATGAAGCATTTACTGAAAGATTTGAGGGCTTTGTATTTGGTAGAGAAATATGTAATGCTTACTCAGAATTAAATGATCCTATAGTTCAAAGAGAAAGATTTGAGCAACAAGCTAAATCAAGAGAACTTGGAGATGATGAAGCATATATGATAGATGAAGAATTTATGAGTGCTTTAGAAACAGGAATGCCTCCAACAGGGGGACTTGGAATAGGAATAGATAGATTAATAATGTTCTTAACAGATTCAGCATCTATTAGAGACGTTATATTATTCCCAACAATGAAACCACAAACAAATAACTAGAAACTAAAAGGTGTTGACTATAAAAGTTAACACCTTTTTTATAAAACCGATTTACAGTTTGTACTAAAAATATATTTTTATAGAATTTTTATATGACGAAAAAGTAGATATAATGTGAGTTCTGGGGATTTTAGATATAAAAAATAAAAAAAGTTTATAAAAAAGTGTTGCAATTTACTTTAAAGCTGATATAATAATCAATGTAATGACGTTCCGCGATAGCTCAATGGTGGAGCACTCGGCTGTTAACCGATAGGTTGGAGGTTCGAGTCCTCTTCGCGGAGCCAATTATTTTTATGTCATTACTGTATATTCCGCGATAGCTCAATGGTGGAGCACTCGGCTGTTAACCGATAGGCTGGAGGTTCGAGTCCTCTTCGCGGAGCCATATGTTTGTAAAGCGATGTTATGCATCGCTTTTGTTTTTTATAGAAATATAATATAAAGTAACTCTTGACATATATTGTTGTTTTGATAAAATATAAAATATAATTACATAGGCGCAAAGAAAAAGAGGAGTAGTCTTTGATTTATTTAAGAGAGATGACGGTTTGGTGAGAGTCATTATAAAGATATAGGATGAATGGAACTTTTGAGTGCTAATTTAGAAAGTTGGGCTTATGCCAAGAAGGGTGGAACCGCGGAAGTATTTTTCGTCCCTTTGAGGTTAGGGCTTTTTTTATTTACAATAATTTTTGGGAGGTAATGTATTATGGCAGTTGAAAAGACAATGGAAAAAATAGTAGCTCTATGTAAAAGTAGAGGATTCATATTCCCAGGATCAGATATATATGGAGGATTAGCAAATTCGTGGGATTACGGCCCTTTAGGTGTAGAGTTTAAGAACAATGTTAAAAAGGCTTGGTGGAAGAAGTTTGTACAAGAAAGTCCATATAATGTTGGAGTTGATTGTGCAATACTAATGAATAGTGAAGTTTGGGTAGCATCTGGACACGTTGGTGGTTTTTCCGATCCTCTTATGGATTGTAAGGAATGTAAATCAAGATTTAGAGCAGATAAGTTAGTTGAAGATCATATGACTGAAAATGGAGTAGAAGTTGCTTCAGCTGATGGTTGGTCAAATGAACAATTAAAAGATTACATAGAAAAGAACAATATCGTTTGTCCTAAATGTGGAAAGATGAATTATACAGACATAAGAAAATTCAACTTAATGTTTAAGACTTATGCTGGGGTTACAGAAGATGCTAAGAATGAAATATACTTAAGACCAGAAACTGCACAAGGTATATTTGTAAACTTTAAATCAGTACAAAGATCTTCAAGGAAAAAGGTTCCTTTTGGGATAGCTCAAATTGGTAAATCTTTTAGAAATGAAATTACTCCAGGGAACTTTACATTTAGAACAAGAGAATTCGAGCAAATGGAATTAGAATTTTTCTGTGAACCAGGAACTGATTTGGAGTGGTTTGGATATTGGAGAGATTACTGTTGGAAGTTCCTTTTAAACTTGGGGGTTACAGAGAACAATCTAAGAATGAGAGATCATGCTGCAGAAGAGCTTTCGTTTTATTCAAAGGCAACATCTGATATAGAATATTTATTCCCATTTGGTTGGGGGGAATTATGGGGTGTAGCGGATAGAACTGATTATGACCTTATGAAGCATCAAGAGCATTCAGGTCAAGATATGAGTTATTTAGATCCTACAACTAATAAAAAGTACGTACCATATTGTATAGAACCTTCATTGGGTGCAGATAGAGTTGCGCTAGCATTCTTGGTAGATGCTTATGATGAAGAAGATTTGTCAGTTGATGGCAAGGAAGATTCAAGAGTCGTTATGCATTTACATCCAGTATTAGCACCATACAAAGCTGCTATATTACCTCTATCAAAGAAACTTTCAGAAAAAGCTCTAGATATATATGCAGAATTAAGCAAAAAGTTCAATATAGAGTATGATGAAGCAGGAAGTATAGGTAAGAGATATAGAAGACAAGATGAAATAGGAACTCCATTTTGTATAACAATAGATTTTGATACTGAAACAGATGGATCAGTAACTATAAGAAATAGAGATACTATGGAACAAGAAAGAGTAAAGATTAGTGAATTAGAATCATATATTTATAAGAGTATGGAATTCTAATAAGCTTTGATATTAGAATAAAAGTAACTAAGAATATAAAAGCGAAGTTTATTGAGTCTAGATCAATAACTTCGCTTTGTTTTAGATTTTCTAAATGATATAATTAGTAACAAATGGATAAACTAAGTAGAGTGAGAATGGAAATTTAATTTTAGTATTATTATTGTTATAAGGTGGAGGAGTAATAAATGAAAAGAGATTTTAATGAATTCAAAGATTTTATAAAGCGAAAAAAGGTTGGGGTAGTAGGGATTGGTGTTTCAAATATTCCTTTGATAAAATTTTTAGTTAAGCTTGGAGCAGATGTTACTGCATTTGATGCTAAGAAAGAAGAAGAGTTAGGGAATGTTATTGAAGAATTTAAAAGTATTGGAGTTAAATCTGAACTTGGAGAAGGTTATTTAGATAAACTTACAGGCTTTGATGTAGTATTTAAAACTCCATCCATGAGAATTGATAGTGAGGCTTTAGTAAGAGCGAAGAATGAAGGTTCTTACATAACATCTGAAATGGAGGAGTTTGTTAGATATTGCAAAGGAAAGGTTTATGGAATCACAGGAAGTGATGGTAAAACGACTACTACAACAATTATATCTAAGTTATTAATGGAAGAAGGATATAAAACTTGGGTTGGAGGAAATATAGGAACACCTTTATTTTCTCAAATTGAAGAAATAGAAGAAAAGGATATGGTTGTATTAGAGCTTTCGAGTTTTCAATTAATGACAATGGATGCAGAAATAGATGTAGCTGTATGCACTAATTTAGCACCAAATCATTTGGATATGCATAAGGATATGCAGGAGTATATAGATGCAAAGAAGAATATATTTTTGTATCAAAAAGAAAATGATGTGTTAGTAGTTAATAGAGAAAATGAAATAACATATAAATTTGAAAAAGAAGCTAAAGGTGAAGTTAGAGAATTTACTTCAAAGAGGATTATTGAAAAAGGTGCATATTATAATGATGGAACTTTGTACTTAGATGGTAAAGAAGTTTGCAAAAAAGATGATATTGTAATAAAAGGAATGCATAATGTAGAAAATTATTTAGCTGCTTTTGTGGCAACTAAAGATAATGTAACTATAGAAGCTATGAAAAGAGTTGCGGAGAGTTTTGCTGGAGTAGAACATAGATGTGAGTTAGTAAGAGAGATAAATGGAGTTAAGTATTACAATGATTCTATAGCATCTAGTCCAACAAGAACTCTTGCAGGACTTAAAGCCTTTGAAAGAAAAGTCATAATTATAGTTGGTGGGTATGATAAACACATTCCGTTTGAACCACTAGCGTATGAAGGATATCCATACATAAAAGAATTAATATTACTTGGTGCTACAAAAGATAAGATAAAGGCTGCATTTGACAAGTTAGAAGCAGAAAAGGGTATTAAGGTAAATATGCACTTCGTGGATTCTCTTGAAGATGCAGTAGTTAAGGCTAGAGAGCTAGGAGAAGAGGGAGATATAGTGACTTTATCACCAGCTTGTGCATCTTTTGATATGTTTCCTAACTTTGCTGTCAGAGGAAATGAGTTTAAGAGAATAGTAAATAAACTATAAAAGAATTTTTCGAAATTATTAAAAGTGCTTAAAGTAAAGAATATTCTTACTTTAAGCACTTTTTTATTTAGCGGTATCAAGACCAACAATATAAGGATTATTTACATTAATTCCTTTTTGAACGAATATTCCTTTATCGGTTGGATAAAAATCATTTATGCTGTCAGCTAATAATTTAGTTGAAGTTGCTTCTGGTTTATTTATATCTACATTGAGTTTGTAGAAACAATTTGCATCTTCTCCGCTTATAAAGTATAAGTTGTTATTGAAAACTTTTAAATTAGTAATTTTCATAACAGCCACTCTTTTAGTTTCTTTCGTAGAAGGATCAAGTTTGTATAAATTGTTATTATCATCTGAATTCGATATTAACAATTGAGATGAATATGGTGCAAAACTATCTACAGAGAAGTCTGCTAATTTTTCTTTTCCTGTCCCATCAATTTTTATTTTATATAATTTAGAACCATCACTTATGTTTTGATATAAAATGAAGTTGTTGTTTATTATGTATCTTCCAACTATATCAGGAGTCATAACTTTACTGCTTTTAGTTTTTGTATCATAAGCATATAATTTACCTTGATGGTTATAGTTATCTGGAATATCAAGATAAAATATCTTATCTTCCATTGATGTTATATTGTGAGCATTGCTATTGTTTATTTTAGTATAAGTTTTATCAGATATATTAATAGATGCTAAGTTATTAGCACTATTTCCATCTCCAAAATAAATAGTGTTATTAACTATAACAAAAGTTTCACCTGAGTAGTTAAAAAAATCAGAGACGGATTTATTTGAAAGCATATCCTTTGGGATAGGATCATTAACAATAGACAATTTATTATTATCATCCCAGTTAGAAAAGATCAGCGAGTTACCGTTCACAGCAAAAGGTGAAGAGTATGTTGTTTTGTCATTTAATACTAATGGTTCTATAAGGTTATTTGAACTAGTACTTGAATTACTTGATGAGGATATTTCGTTTGATGAATTTGAATCTGATTTAGAACTGCTGTTTGTACAACTTGTGATTGTTAGTGCAGTAGCTATTAATAATGATAACAGTATATATTTTTTCATTTATTATAGTCTCCCTTCGATAAAATGCTTAAGTTATTCTATAATATAATATTAATTTAAAAAGCAAATTGAGTAAAGAGAAATAAGGATATTAGCAAAAAAGGAACAAATATTGATTAATATAAGAGTAACTTATCCAGGTGTATCTATAGTTGAAAAATGTAGAATATGAATATTTTCGTTAGCATTATGAAGATAAATAGAAAAAATAGATAGAGTTAGCCTGTAACTAAGCAAAAAAAAATGATACTATAATAAACGTCGTCAGGACAAAGTAATTAACGGATTCGAAAAATATGAAAATAAGTTAAAAAACTTATTGACAAGAAAATTGAATGATGTTATTATAATATGGCGGTCAGAGAGACTGTAATTGATCTTTGAAAATTGAACAGATATAAATAAGTTAAAAACCAGCAATTCTTTTAGAGTAAGTTTTTTGAGTAGATTAAACTTTTTATT
>NZ_SULK01000017.1:0-82955 GCF_007115085.1 Clostridium sp. HBUAS56017
ATAAAAAGTTTAATCTACTCAAAAAACTTACTCTAAAAGAATTGCTGGTTTTTAACTTATTTTATATCTGTTCAATTTTCAAAGATCACCTTTGCTTGTCTACCCAAGCGACTTTATTATATTATCACCCCATTCAACATATGTCAACATCTTTTGAAATATTATTTTCATTTTCTACTAACTCTCTAAAATTCATATATAAAATATCAAAAAAACAATGAATATTTAAATTATTCATTGTTTTTCTATCATGTAATCATAAATCCTCAGTATTCTAGCTCTTACCTGTAAATGACAGATACAGAAGAACCCCATTTAACACTATTATAACCATAGCTATTGCAACACCTAAAATCCTTACAGATATTTTATTAACTAAGGCTCCCATTATATCTTTACGTTCAGCAATACATAACATTTGAATGATAGGAAATGGTAATATAAAACTAAGCGCAACCTGACTTAAAACTAAAACATTCATAGGATTTACTCCAAAAGCTATAACAACTAAAGCTGGCAGCATAGTTATTACTCTTCTTACATTGACAGGTATGCTTAAATTAACAAACCCTTTCATTATAGTTTGTCCAGCTAGTGTTCCAACTGCGGAAGATGATAACCCTGATGCAAGTAATGCTATTCCAAAAGCCCCACTTGATAATGATCCCAATAAAGGCTCAAGAGATTTATGTGCTTCTTCCACAGAATCAACAACTATCCCATTTCTATAAAATACAGAAGCTGCTACTATAACCATCGCTGCATTTACCACAAAAGCAATATTCATGGCTATGGATATATCTATCTTTTCAAGCTTTAAATGTTTTTCTTTCCCTTCATCTGAACAATCTACACATCTATGCTTAACAAGTTGAGAATGTAAATATATTACATGAGGCATGACTGTTGCACCAAGCATTCCTACGGCAATAAACACAGACTCACCGTTAGGCAAGGAAGGAACTATTGTATGAATGCCAACTTGTAATAAATCTGGTTTTGCGAGAAATATTTCTATTGTATATGCAACACATATTATTAAAACAAGAACTGTTATTATTATTTCAACGGTCTTTTGTCCATACTTTTCCATGTAACAAATTACAAATGTAATTACACCTATTATAATACCTGAATATATCATAGGGATTCCAAACAATAGGTTTAATCCTAATGTTCCACCAAGAAACTCTGCTAAATCTGTAGCCATAGCACCTATTTCAGCAACAATCCAAAACAACCAATTTAACTTCTTATCAAATATATTAGCACACATTTCTGGAATACTTTTGCCTGTAGCTATACCAATCTTCGCTGACATAGTTTGCAAAAATATGGCCATTAAGTTACTAAATAAAATAACCCAGATAAGTGTATAATTAAACTTTGATCCTCCACTAATATTAGTAGCAATATTACCTGGATCTATATATGCCACGCTAATGACAAAAGCTGGTCCCAAAAATTTAAACAATTCTTTAACCTTATTAAACCTGTTTGATTTTCCAATCACTTCTTTTCGGCATCTCAATATATCTCTAGTTTCTGCTATATTTCTTTTGTAATCCATAAAATTACTTACCTTTCCTAGTTTAATTTCTTATGTATAAAACTGTTATAACTAGTTAACTTTGTTAGTTTAGACTAAATTCAAATTATAATATAAAATATGAATTATTTTTATAAATGTTACAGTATGCAATTTTAAATTTTTCCGGCATATAATTAATTAAGAGCTTCTCTCAAAATGTTGGTGAAAATATGAATGAAAACGACTTTTACACTTTTACTGAATATATGAAAAAAGAAAACAATTCTCTAACTGCTTCTATGGAAGATTACCTTGAAATGATATATAGATTATCTTTTAAAACAGGATTTACAAGGATTCATGATCTTTCTGCTACACTTAATGTTCAACCTCCTTCTGCAACAAAAATGGTTCAAAAACTTGCACAGTTAAAGCTTTTAAAATATGAAAAATACGGAGTACTTGTCCTGGAAGAAAACGGTAAAAAACTCGGCAAATTGCTTCTTAACCGTCATAATGTTATTGAAGATTTTTTAAGAATCCTTGACATTCCAGAATCTGACATATTAAATCAAACTGAACAAATCGAGCATACAATAAGTAAACAGACAACTAAATGCTTTCAAGATTTTATAGAGTTTATAAAAACAAATCCCAATATAGCTGATGAATTTAAATCTTATAGAAAAAAATTAAAGTAGATTGAACATCTTCTTGATATACTCAATCTACTTTAATTATTAAAATATCACCATAAAGATAGTCATCCAAAAATTATGGCTAATTTTGAGGTTATTATCATTCCTATGTACCGTATCATTTATTTTTGTCATAATGTATCCTCTTTCTACATTCCCTTGTTACCATATTTATCATCTGCCTTTAATTACATCTACATTTTTATAGTTATTTTCAATTGTCCCTATACTTTCTTGTAATTCATTTTACTATAGAAAACATATTCAAGTCTTGATATTTATCTCTAAAAAACGCATACTTTCTTAAAAGTCCTTCATAAGCAAAGCACATCTTCTTGAGCATATTTTCTGATGCTATATTTTCAGGATATACAACTGCTTCTATTCTTACTAAATTCATTTCATTAAAACCGTATTTAATTGCCGCCAACACTGCTTCTTCCCCATATCCTTGTCTCCAAAATCCATCATTAAGTTCATATCCAATTTCCGCTCTATAATGCTTTTTATTCCAGTTATGAAATCCACAAGTTCCAATAATTTTATTGGTACCTTTTATCTCTATACCCCATCTAACTCCATTACTCATTTCAAAAGAAGTCTTAAACTTTTCAATTAATACTTCTGCTTGTGAAATATCTCTCATTGGATAAGCACCATAATATTCCATTACTTCTTCTGATGAAAGTATTGAAAACAAATCCCTCGAGTCTTTTTTTGTAATTAATCTTAGTTTCAATCTATCCGTTTCTATCACCGGAAATTCTACAAACTTAATTTTATTATCCATTTTTCCCATCCTCTCTATAAAACTTTATTTCCTTAACTTTTCCTATTTTCATATTACACTATATAATCCATCTTATGTAATAATTTATATAGAACATAGCAATCCATTAACTAAATGTTTGCTGTAGATTCTTTTTTGCGCTTTATTTCACCCACTAAGTTCCTGCGTATTGAAAATCGACATTAATTATTATCAAAAGCGATTTTATATTTAACATATTTTCCTATAATGTAGATACTTTATGATATTATTTTTCTTGTAAATTATGTTATAATTATTAGGCAAACGATAAAATACAAAACATTTGAATTAGATTAATACTTGCTAAATTTATTAGAGTGAAAACTGCATAAGCTCTACTTTTTAATATAAGTATATATAACCTTCAAATGTTTAACAGAGATAAAGGGGAATATAATTATTATGGATAAGGGTTCAGATATTTTTTCAGGATTGGAAGAACTGGGTTTTAAAAATATAAAAGATGTAAATATCTACGAAATCAAAGAAACAAAAAAAAATAATGATAATATACAAAAAAAAGAAATTGAAACCACAGATGAAAGTTCATACCTGTATGATAGGAAAGTAACTTGCCCAGTATGTAGTAATGAATTTACAGCTCGTACTGTTAAGACAAATGCTTATAGAATAAAAGAAAAGAAGAGTGATTTCTATATAGAATATAGTCTTATAAATCCATACTTCTATGACGTATGGCTATGTAATGTATGCGGATACGCATCTATGAAAGCTGATTTTCTTAAAATAAAAAGCTATGAAAAAGAAAGTATAGTAAAAAAAATCACACCAAATTGGAAAGGAAAAAAATATCCTGATATATACGATATAAATATAGCAATTGAAAGATACAAATTATCCTTACTTAATCTTTCAATAATAAATTCTAAATCTAGCAAAAAAGCTATAAATTGCTTAAAACTTGCATGGTTATATAGAGAACTTGGAGACGAAAATAATGAACTACTATTTAGAGAACAAGCTTTAATAGGCCTGAAAGATGCCTATTTAAACGAAGGTTTTCCTATATATGGTATGGATAAATTCAAAATTCTTTACTTGATAGGTGAATTAGATAGACAACTAGGTCATTATGAAGAATCTCTAAGATATTTAGGAGAAGTAATTACATCTCCAGGTATAGACAGAAAATTAAAAGATTTAGCTGTAGACCAAAAAAATTTAATTAAAGAAACTTTGGAAAATATGAAAAGTACTGATAAAAGTACCATTAAAAACACCTCAGCTGACAAAGTAAGTATTAATGAAAAGCAAGGTTTATTTTCAAAGTTCTTTATGCAAAAATAATTAACCATATTTATCACGAATTTTCTCAAATATAAAGCAATATCTAATAAGATGATATTGCTTTTCCTATGCTGAAGGTTTATTTAATATATAATTAGCTACATTCTTTCCGTCACCAAATAAAGTTTATAATCTCTACTATCCTTCATTCATTATTTTACCTCTATCTATTATTACTTTTTCATTCAAGTTAAAAATAGCATCTATTATTCTTACTTTTAATGTTCCTGTGCCTTCATTACTTTTATCTAAATTTTCATAAGCTATTTCACCAGCAATTCCCATAGACACAATTCCTGATAAAGCTGCAACAAGAACATTTTCTGTTGCCCCTAAGTATGAACCAATAAGTGATGTACACATACAACCTGTACCAGTGATTTTAGACATAATCTTTTGTCCATTATAAACACTATATAAGTTATTTCCATCAGTAATAATATCTACTGCTCCAGTAATTACAACTACTGTATTTAGCTTTTTTGCAAAATCCTTTGAAATCTTCTTTGCTTTTGTAAACTCATCAGCATTTTCATCTATTACATCACCTGAATCTACTCCCTTAGTTTTTGTTTTCACACCATAAAGAGTTTTTATTTCCGACAAATTACCTCTTATAACTGATATTCTTATTTCTTCCAATATTCTTTTAGCTACTTCTGTTCTATAAGGCGTTGCTCCTGCACCAACAGGATCTAAAATAACTGGAATATTTAATTCATTAGCCCTTTTCCCACCCTTAATCATAGCTTCTACAGTTCTACTATTTAAAGTTCCAATATTTATTACAAAAGATGAAGCAAGGGATACCATATCATAAACTTCATTAATATCATCTGCCATAACTGGTGACCCACCTATTGCTAAAGTAATATTTGCACAATCATTAACTGTTACATAGTTTGTTATATGATGTACTAAAGGATTCTTTTCCCTTACTGCACTTAATGATTCTGAAACTATTTTGTTAATTTCCATTTATTGATCCACCTCCAAGTTAATATATAAATAACACCTGTAAAATAGCTAATACTTTTTTTCATCTCTTGAACCTACTAAATGCAAAAAAACACAAACCTATAGGATTTGTGTTTAAACTACTGTGTTAATAAATTTAAATAAACAACTTCCTACGCTGGCATTATCCAGTTCAGGTTTTAGGGTCAAAGAATTAAGGTTCTCAATCTCAGCTAGCCAATCCAGCCCCCCCTGTGTTAATTACACATTTTTCTAATTTAGAATAACATAACCTTTTATTGTATTCAAGTAATTATTATATAATCAAGTTTTTATATAATATACCATCAAGCTCTTCGCTCATGTGTCTAACCTCAACAGCTTCAGCTAAATTATTTGAATATATATCTATCTTATAATCACAAACTTTATCTTTTCTCTGAAATGGATTTTCAGTTTTCTCTATAGATTGAATACTACTTTGCTTAATAAGAGTTGTTGTCTTTGTTAGACTACCACTACTAGCCAGTATTATTTTTTTCGTCACCCCTAAAGATGTATTCTTGTAATTAAAATATCCAAGTAATATATTAATTAAAGTTATAATAACTATAATCCCTAATTTTAATTCACTAGGTATAGCTTTAATAATAAAATATAGAAGTATTAATATTATTAAAGTAGTTATCACTCTTAGAAAAATAAATCTTTTTATACTACTTTTAGGTGGTTTATTTACCTTTCCTAAGAAAATCATTTCAGGTAATATCTTTCCTAAAAACTCTTTATTAAATTTATCATTTGCTATAGGATACAATATTGCTTTCTCATTCCTCTCATCTCCATAACCTATAGTAATAACCTCCAAGGTATATATTCCTAGTAATTGTTGCAGCATACCTTGTTTATATTTTAATGCATGTATCTTTTCTATAGGTATGGAATACTCTTTTTTGCTAAACATTCCATAACTTATACTAAAGTTTTTATTTTGTACCTTTATAGAAAATTGATATAACTTAACTATTTCATATATAATTGATAATAGAATTACAATGATATAAGCTATTACAATCATACATATTATTATAATTATGAGACTAGTCCTATTTTCTAAAAACGAATCACTAATATTAATAGATTGACTTAGATCTTTAACTACAGATGTTTTAACAAAACCTTTAACATTATCTGTAAAATTAAATAAAGCAAAACAACCTCCTATAGCCCAACCCAATTTACTTTTTGTAACTGCATATATTATAATTTCTTTTATAGTAATGATCCTTTCAATAGGTTCTCCTTTTTTATTTTCTTCAAACTTTTCAATATTTATATTATTTTTGCCCTTTAATATATTATCTCTTAGATTTTCAGCTAAGACATACTGTAACTTTATCTTAAACTCTGATTTTTTTTCAACTGCACTTCCACTGTCTATTTTAACTGTACAAATATCAAAAATCCTATCAAGCAAAGTTTTCCCTATATCTATAGTATTTATCTTGCTAAAAGGAATTTCTTGCTTTGATCTCTCAAATATGCCAGTTTTATAAACTAACATATTGTCATTAAGATAAAACTCAGTATTAAGCCATTTTTTTATAGCCACAGCTATTATACCAACTAAAACTACTGCTATTCCAATAAATAAATATTTCTCTCTATAAGATAGCATTAGTATAAGTAAAACCCAAAAATTTTTTATTGAATTAATTATATCGTAAACTATAATAATCCAGTGATTTCTAGTAGGATTATCTATCATTTTCTGTCACCTTTTCCTTAACTTTATCCTTTAAGAAATTACTTATTTCTTCTGCCTTAGCCATCTCAATATTAGGGATTTTATAGCTTCCTCCTGCAGTATATATTTGAAGATCTGCAAGTTTGAACTTTCTATTTATTGGTCCCTGATTAATCTTCATATGTTGAACTCTTACTATAGGAATTACAACAGTTCTAATCCAATATATTCCCTCTGAAAATTCTATCTTATCTTCACTTATTCTATAACGCCACTGCTTGTACTCCAACCTTGGATATAATATTGTATTTAATAACATTAGAAATATTATTATTGCTATTGCTACATTTGCATATACACTTGGATTCCCTTCAAGTATTTGTAATCTTGCTATAAGGAAATAATCTCCTCCTATTAGTATAACTGAAATTATAGCTGTTACTATTGCTCTAGATATAAACCAAGACTTTACCGCATTGGTATTTAACTTATTACCTTTCATAATGCCTCCTTAAGAAGTAAATATAACCACATTATATGATATAAATTGTTAATTTTCAAGTTTTTGAATAGTTCACCATAAAATCTCATAATCATTTTTTTGTATTTCCCCCCTGTTATTTACATTTTATTTCTTAAGTTGTATAATTCTGTATGTTAAAGTAAAAAGGAGGTTTTCAATACATGTTAAAGGCTAAAAATAAAATATTAATTACTTTACTGTTAAGTCTAGGTATATTTTTAGGCACTTCTCCTAATATCTATACCTTAGCAAATAAAGAAATGGATAAGCTATCTAATACTTCATCAAGCAATAAATATCCTATTGTCATGGTTCACGGGCTTATGGGCTGGGGAAATACAGAATTGTTTGGTCTTAATTATTGGGGTGGTTTTTCTAGTTTAAAAGATCACCTAACTAACGAGGGCTACACAGTTTTTACTCCAACCATTGGTTCCATCACAAGTAACTGGGATAGAGCTTGTGAACTATATGCTTATTTAAAAGGTGGTACTGTCGACTATGGTGAGGCTCATTCCAAAAAATACGGACATGCTCGTTATGGAAGGACTTATCCTGGTGTTTATCCAGAAATCGGTAGTAAATCTAATGATGGATCTATAAAAAAGATTCATTTAATTGGACACAGTATGGGGGGACAAACTGCTAGACTTATTACTCAATTATTAGAAAAAGGAAGCACAGATGAATTATCTACACCACAAAATAATCTTTCTGAACTATTTAGTGGTGGAAAGTCATGGATAAGCAGTGTAACAACTCTTTCCACACCACATGATGGAAGTCCAACTGCACGAGAAACATCTACATTTTTACCAAATGTTCAACAGTTTGTAGCACGCCTTGGCTCTCAAGTTGGTGTTATTAATTCTGATAATCCTTGCTTTGATTACAGATTAGATCAATGGGGCCTTCACAAAAAAACAAATGAATCCTTTAAAGACTATAAAGAAAGAGTATCAAACAGTAGCTTATGGAATAAAACAAAAGACTTCAGTCTATGGGAACTAACCCCTGAAGGATCCAAAGAATTAAATTCTTGGGTTTCTGCACAAGATGATGTTTATTACTTCTCATTATCTTGTCAAGATACTCATAAAGACTCATTAACAAATCATCAAGTTCCTGATATAAATATGAATCCATTATTTATCCCATCGTCACAATATATAGGATCTTGTATTTCTAATAATCCTGGGGAAGTTCAAATTACTAACAACTGGTGGGCAAATGATGGCTTAGTAAGTGTTTTATCTGCAGAAGGTCCTCATGAGGGGTCAAAGGATAAGATAACTCCATACAATGGAATTCCCGAGAAAGGTACATGGAATTATCTTGGCACAAGACAATCTACAGATCATATTGATATAGTTGGTCTATATAAATGTGATAATAAATTAAAAAGTGAATATTCTACTCTTGCAAAAATGTTAACAAGTCTACCTAAATAATAAAAATAGCTGAAGCTAATGCCTCAGCTATTTTTATTATTTATCCCAATGATCAGGATAAACAAGAGATATAGGTAGTTTAGTATTAGAGTCTCCCCTAGCTCCATTAATCTGAATTTGAGTAATATATATGCTATTCTTTAAATTTGCACCTCTTATATCTGCATCTCTAAGATCTGCTCCAATAAGATCCGTCCCACTTAAATCCACTCCTCTAAGATCAGCTGCTATAACTAATGCTCCGCTTAAATCTTCTCCTGCTAATTTGACTTTTCTAAGGTTTACACCAATAAGATCTAACCTTCCTGCTATTTTTTTTCTTCCTTTCAAATTGTTTTTTTGTCCTTTGGGGAATTTACTTCTTATGCTTTCACTAGTCTCTAAAAGTAACCTATTTATATTATTTCTATATACAACTAAATCAAGTTTTATGAGAGATTCAGCATCTAGATTCGTAAGGTTTCTTGTCTTATCTATTGCTATATTTATTTTTTCTTTCATTGTACTATCCGTTTGTATTCTAAATGCTTCTGTAAGATACCATATCATCTCATAAAGTTGCCTCATAATTAAAAATACATCAAACATTTCCTTTGACTTATCTGAATTTCTTCTCCAATCTTTTTTACTATATGTAACCTGAGCAACTTTTTGTCCTGCCCCAAAGCAGTCGTAAGCGGTACATCCCTTTAATCCATTTTGTGTCAACTTTTTATGAATGGAACATTTAAAATCATCTTCTAAATTTGTGCACGGATACCCAGCATCTTTGTTCTCAGGAAATCCTTCTGTCGACGAGAAATATAATGCTACGCAGCAAAAACCAAAACATTTTTTACAATCCGCCTTCAAATCTTCATATATCATATTTTTTCACTCCATATTATTTATCCATAATTAATTTAATATATAGATTATATCACAGATTTATCAAAAGCTTCCTGTTAAACTGTCATTATATATGAAACAAATTTTCTGTACATGGGTCAAAGCTTGACACAAAAAAACCTTGACTAACAAATTAGTCAAGGCTCATTTGTAATTAGTTTACCATTGATACCAGTTTACTCCACCATCGCTACCATTTGAGCTATCAAACCAAGAATCAAGAAGTTCAAACCAATTCCCTACATCATTAATCTTAGGAGTTTGTCCATCTTTGCACCAACTTAACTTCCCATAAAGGAAATCCGACTGATATTTAGATGTATCTACTGAATTATACCATCTTTGAGCTTGCCACCCTGTATAGCTTGTCCCTGAATAATTATCTCTATATATTTTGCCTCCATCTGGTAAAAAAATACTTAATCCACTTTTACCTTCAGTAAAACCTGAAAAATCTGATCCACCATATGAATAAACAATCAAATCATCTACATTTGTCATTACGCCTTTAGCTAAAGCTTTAACATTTGCACTAAAGCCACTGCTTGTACTTATTCTTTTGCATAAATCATATAAATCAAAGTAAGGATAATCTAACCATTCTTCACTACTTCTTGTATCAAAATAGTGTAGCAAGGATGTCTCGCTGCCAGTTCCTCTAAGTTTCTCTATAAAAGCTTTATCCTTTTCACTCCATAAAGCTCTAGATAACTTATCTACAGAACTTTTTACATTTTCTATCTTATTAAGATCGAAACAACTTAATACTTGACTAGTATCTCCAGCTGCATTAACTGAATCTCTTTGCGCTTCAACCATTATTTCTCCAAGCTCAGTATCTGTTACTTCGGAAGGATCATAGTATAATTCTTTTCCACCTACCGTTGAATCAACTTGTCCATTATTTCCTCCACCTGCTCTAAGTCTGCTAAATATCTCTTTATAATCATATCCATCTCCCCAAACTACTGGTGCTGATGCTACCATAATGTTAGCTTGGAATCCACCATTCCCTGGCCTATATTGATATGCAACTTCTGCTGTTCCCATTAAACAAGCATCATATGCTAATACATCTACAGATTCTCTGTTAGTCAATTTATCTGTCACTTCAGCTGTATATAAACAATCACCACCATTTGTATCATCCCAACATACCGCCTTCGGATTTTTAACTTTTTTTCCTTCATTCTTATCTCTTGCTCCACCACCATGATTAGAAATAACAAGTGCATATTTATCTGCTGGATAGTTTGCTTTACAAGAGTTTATGAATTTCTTTAATGTATTACCATCTCCCATATTTGCTTCATAACGACTAGTTTTAGTTATTTCAGGGAACTGATCTCCTCCACTAATTCTAATAGCCTTATTACTTTCTATCTTATACATTCTTGTATCGGTAAAATTTTGCCCAAGTACACTTTTGTCTGCAGAATAACCCGGTGTTCTATCTACTAAAACAATTAAATTCAAATTAGGATTGTTTACATATCCCTCTTTCATTTGCTGAATATCGCCCAACAAACTTCCTTCTAAATTATTATCACCGTCACTATAAACCATAACTGTTAGCTTTTTCCCTGTGCCATCTTTATCAACTACTGACTTAATAGTATTTTCATTAGCACTATTAATAGCCTTTGCAGGCATAACCCCTAATAACGATGTAGCTAAAAATACAATAGATATAAGTAAAGTAACTCTTTTATTAATCATAATCCCATCTCCTTAAATTTTTTACAAAAGCATTAAAACATTATCCCATTTATGGAATCTTATTGTATTGAATTTATTATATTACATATATTTTATATTTGCAAAGCATTTTCTAATAACTCATTAAACTTTTATTTTATTCCTTGAATATTTAATAATCAAATAGTGTTTTTATTCTTTTTTCAATAATTCTGCCTAAACTTTTATATAATAAAAAGGCAGAAAACTTTATAATGTTTACTACCTTCTATTATTCTTTAACTATCCCTAAAGCCTATTTATATTGAGCTTCACTTTCTTAACAATTTCTCCTCAATTATCCCTATTATTTTTTCATACTCATGATTTATAAAAAAGTGATCTCCTTCAAAAGGATAAAAATTTATTTCTTTATTAACAAATTTCCCCCACCCCTTTAATTCATCTAAAGTAATTTTATCCTGTTTTCCAAATAGAACTGCTACATTACATTCTATAAGTCTTTCTTTCTTTGCACATATGTATTCTTCTAGCATTCTAAAATCACTTTTAAGTATAGGTAAAACCAAATCCATCAATTCTTTATTTTCTACCACTTCATTAGGAGTCCCTCCAAACTCTACTACCTTATTCACAAACTGCTTATCTGGTAATTTATATATTTTATTTTCTTTTATAAAATCAGGTGCTCTATGTCCCGAAAAGAACATCCACTTTGGTCTAGGCATCCCCTCTCCAATTATTTTATGATATAGTTCAAAAGATAATATGCTTCCCATGCTATGTCCAAAAATACTATAATCATCATTAGTTATTTCTTCCTTGATAATTTTATATATATCTTCCACAGCTTCACTTAAATCATTATATAAATTTTCTCCATATCTTGATCCTCTTCCCTTTAATTCAATTGCTCTTATCTCAATTCTAGGATCAATAATTTTTTTCCACTTGTAATAAATGGTTGAAGCTCCGCCAGCATAAGGTAAACAAAATAACTTCATATTCTCATCTCCCAAATTCTTTATATTTAACTAACTCATTTGTTCTCTGTTGTTTTCTTGCTCTGTCCAATTTACTTATCCATCAAATTTAATATTTTCTGTATAAAAGTACTACATCATACAGGTTTCTTCTTCCAATTATTAGTATATAATTATATATCTGTCATTTCAACATCATTAATTATATTTTTTATTAAAACCTAGCAACATTCCCTAATTTAACTTATAGTTAATCTTATTTCTTCCCATAAAAAATATACAGATTAACTATTAACCTGTACATTCTAAATTAAGAAAATATATTTTTATACATATACTCTATTTGAGGAATTCGAACTGCTACTCCAGTTTCATCTAGCTGATATCTAGTTCCATATATGGGATTTCTTTTATTTACTAGGTTTAATCCGCAATTATATAAAGCTTCCGCATATTCTCTAGGATTCTGAGACACCGACCCTAACATATCTCCTTTTTCTATAAGCTCTTTAGCCATAGGCGTTATATCAACACCTACTACCAGTACTGTTTTTGTTTTGTCTCCTTTATTATATCCAAATTCTTGTAATGCTTTTATCGCTCCTATAGCCATGGTATCATCATTTGCAATTATTACTTCTATTTCATTACCATGTATTGAAAGTAACTTTTTTATAGCCTCATAAGCCAAATCCTCACGCCAGTTACAGACTTCAATTGCAAGTCTTTGTGTATTAATTCCTGCCCCCTCAATTGTAGAAACCGAATATCTAGTCCTTTCAATTGCTTCTATATTATCTCTTTCACCTTGCAACATGACATACTCCATTTTATTGTTTTTATTCTTATCGATAAACTCCTTACTAGAATTCCAAGCATCTATAAGCATCTTTCCTTGTAATGTACCAGCTTGTTTAGGGTCTGTTCCTATAAATAACGATCTATTATACGATTGCATAGGAACCGGCGTAGTAGGCTCTCTGTTAAATAAAAGCACAGGAATATTGGTATCTTTAATTTTATTTATAATAGCTTGTGCATTATTTCTATTAACTAAGTTTAACAATATAAGATCAGTTCCTTCATTTAAGACCTTATCGATATTTTGATTTTGTATAGATTCATCTGACTTACTGTCATAAAACACATATTCTACCTTGTTATTATTTTCTTTTTGAATGTCTTCTAAATTTTTACGTATAGCAGAAATAAGGTCATCATTAAAATCATATAAAAATGCGGCTACTTTGATCGGTCCTCTCTTCCCTGAAACGGCTGTAAAAACTTTTTCACCGCAATCTTGTAACATAGTACTAATGGTAAATACAAATATAAAAACTACTATTATTCCTTTTATCTTTTTCATTTCATCCTCCATATTTTTAATTATCTTCAATAACTTTATTATCCTTTCAAATAGAATAATTTATACAACACTAAAAAAGGACTTACTTAACTTTAGTAAGTCCTTTATATATTAATGATTTTCATATGCTCCCAAATCTGGTGCTGCTCCTAAATAAGGTAATCCTATACCTATCCCTTTATCTATAAGATCACTGCCATCAACTAACTTTGCAAATCCGTTGCTTGGTAAACTCCCGTCTGCATTTCTTGGAGCCTTAGCTAATTCTTCACTTAATCCAACAAAATCACCTGCATTTGCATTAACCTTTAAATTCCAACTATTGTTCTTTTCTATAGCACCAGAAGCAAATTCATGATCTAATGAACCACGTACACTAAAAGAAATATTATTTATAAATTGTGTGGTTCCAGATTTCTCAAACATATAGTTATAACCATTACCATTTCCTTGATATGAACTCATTTTCTTTTTCATTTTTTGTTGATATATTGCATCAAAATCTGTTTTATCTCCATTATGCCACGTCCAACAATTAGTTATTTCTATCCCCCAGTCTGTTTCATACAAATCCCAGCCATCATCACCATTTCTCTAAGAACGAGAACCTATAAACTTGTTACCTTTACCATTATGCATTTTATATGAAAACCTCTAGCTTATGCACCATAAGTTTGTGTTGAGAAATCAAAGCCTGGTTTTTCACCTGGATAAGCAGCTATGCTTATTTTAGCTGTTTCGGTTCCTGACTTCGAAAAATTTATTGTTGTTGAATATCTGTAAGTACCACCTCTTACATAAATAGTTTTACCTGATTCTACAACCTAGATTTATTCAAAATACCTTTTCTTTACCTAATCATAAAAAGGACTTTTATATAGCTTGTCATATTAATGACATAAAATAGCTGTATACTAACATCATAAAGTAGTAAATCATTATTTTCCCCTTCAAGATAATAATACACTTTATTAGAATGGCTTCTCTTAGTAAGTCATTCTTTTTTATACCCTCATCACGCACGCTCACAAGATTTCCATAACTATATTGCTGAAAATTTATATTGAATCCTTAGAGAAACTGATGGCTCCCTGATTAAAAGTCAACTACATTCCAACTATATGAAACAAATTTAATTTTTAATTGTTATTCTTAAGTCCTTTATAGTAGAAGTATGATTTTCATCCCCATATTGAGTTTCATACCAACTGCTAGGCCATGTATTATTATTTGAATAAAGAGTTTTTATTTCATTATATCCACAATCAAACATCTGCAAATTAACATTTTTACTTAAATCTAAAGTTTTTAAATTATTCTCATAACAATACAATTCAGTTAATAGTATGTTCTCACTTAAATCTAAAGTTTTTAATCCATTAGATTGGCAGGTTAGATTCGTTAACATCTTATTATTATTTAAATCTATGCTCTCAATCTTGTTACCTCCACAAGCAATATTAGTTAATAATTTATTTTTACTTACATCTAAACTTGTTAGGTTATTATCATATCCCAAAAAAACATTTAATCTTGTATTATTACTTAGATTTATTTTCATCAATTTATTGCGACTACAATTCAAATCACTTAGACATATATTCCTTGTAACATCTAAGTCTGTAATCATATTTTTTTCACAAGATAAAGATTTCAATCTTGTATTTTTACTTACATCTAAGCTTATTAACTGATTGCTCCCGCAAGCTAATTTAGTTAATAATCTATTTTTGCTTACCTCCAAACTTACTATCTGATTATCGTAACAATCTAACTCCATCAAAGATTTATTATGGCTTATATCTAAAGTAGTTAATCCATTTCCACCGCAATATAAACTAGTTAAAGAAGTAAAGTACTCAATCCCATCTAAACTTTTAATAAAACTATTGTTAACTCTTAAAGATTTAATATCTCTCACATCAGAATATAATATCTCTGACGATTTATCTTTACCTATTAAATCATATACTGCATTTTTAAAATTTTCATCAGTAAACTTATTAGTTATATTCATATTCTTAGAAAAATCGTTAGTTTCATAAGTATCTGCTATATCTCCTCCATCTGAATCACTTATAATTATTGTACCTGCTTGTACTTTTGTATTATTTACGCAAACTAAACTTAATGTTATTTGCAAAATTATAATCATTGATAAAATCTTTTTCTTCATCATCATATCTCCCTTTACACTTTTATCCATATATACATTATCACATTTTACATATTGTTACAATAACTACCAAATACTATTTATTCGTACTTTAAAACAAAAACAGAAAAGCTTAGGAATCAAAATTAATCCCTAAGCTCAATTTTTTCATTTCATTTAAGTAATCCTTAAAGCCATATAAGTTTATAAAATTTTAATCTTTCTTAAAATCTAAAGTCTCTCTTTCCTTCATGTAAATCTTCAAGATGCTCTAATACAATCTTCTTAACCTTCTCATTTGGTATTTTATGAATTTCATTTTTTATTACCTCTTCACCTTTTCTCTTTGTATCCTCTGAAGCATAATCCTCTAAATATTCCTTTAACGTCATAAGTGCATTAGGTTGGCAACAGTTTGCTATTTGCCCTGATTTCACAAGAGTCATAAACCTATCCCCTGTTCTTCCTTCCCTATAACATGCAGTACAAAAACTTGGAATATAGCCCATTTCAAGTAGCCAATTAACAATTTCATCTAATGTTCTATTATCATTCACATCAAATTGAGCGGAGTTTTCTTCTTCCTTTTCCTTTTCAAAATATCCCCCAACACTTGTAGATGATGCCCCACTTATTTGAGAAACACCTAAATGAAGCACTTTTTCTCTTGACTTTTGTGATTCCCTTGTCGAAACAATAAGTCCTGTATAAGGAACTGCAATTCTTAAAACTGCTACTATCTTAGAAAAAATTTCATCTGATATGGCATTAGTAAACTCTTCTGGATTTATGTCATCAGCTGGCCTAATTCTTGGTACACTAATAGTGTGTGGTCCAACTCCCATAGCTGCTTCTAAATGTTCTGCATGCATAAGTAAACCTACAAAATCATATCTATACATATTAAGTCCAAATAATACACCTAATCCAACATCATCTATTCCACCTTCCATAGCTCTATCCATAGCTTCTGTATGATAAGCATAATCATGCTTTGGCCCTGTTGGATGAAGCTCTTCATAAGCTTTCTTATTGTAGGTTTCTTGGAATAAGATATATGTTCCAATTCCTGCTTCTTTAAGTCTTCTATAATTTTCAACAGTTGTAGCTGCTATATTAACATTAACTCTTCTTATGGCTCCATTTTTGTGCTTTATACTATAAATAGTTTTAATACTCTCTAAGAGATATTCAATTGGATTATTTACAGGATCTTCTCCTGTTTCTAATGCAAGTCTTTTGTGCCCTAAATCTTGAAGAGCTATTACTTCTTTTTTTATGTCTTCTTGAGTAAGCTTTTTTCTTGCTATATGCTTATTCTTATAATGATATGGACAATAAACACATCCATTTACACAATAATTTGAAAGATATAATGGTGCAAACATAACTATTCTATTACCATAAAACTTTTGTTTAATTTCCTGAGCTAGCTTATACATCTTCTCATTTTCATCTTTTAAATCACACTCAAGCAAAACTGCCGCTTCTCTATGTGAAATTCCTTTATATTCTTTTGCCTTTTCAAGAATTTTATTGATAAGATCTCTGTTATTTTTATTTTCCTTTGCATATTCAAGAGTTTCCAATATCTCTTCTTCATCAATAAATTCAGTTGCTATTTTTGATTTAACATTATACATATTAATCTCTTCTTTCTTCTTAAACCTAAAATCTCTTTATATAATTATAAGTTATTCTTTATAATATTTTAATATCACTTCTATTCAATCTTAAAATTATACCTTTAGCTTGTCAACTTAACTATTGTTGAATAACGAATTACATATAACGATATATACAACCAATTATTAATATATTTTCCACATACCTTTAACAATATATCACCTTAATTCATACTATACATCATAAGTATTAAAGGAAGAGGACATACAGATGAAGAAAAAATCAAAACTATCACTGTTCTTAGCCTTTGTTTTTACCCTCAGTTCCCTCTTTGTTAGCTGCAGTAAGAAAAGTGATAGTAACTTAATAAAAGTTCGTCTATGCGAAGTAGTTCGTTCTGTATTCTATGCTCCAATGTATGTTGCTTTAAATGAAGGATTCTTTAAAGATGAAGGACTTGACATTGATCTAACCACCGGTCAAGGTGCAGATAAGGTAATGCAAAATGTTCTTAGTAATAATGCTGATATCGGTTTTTGTGGACCTGAGCAAGTAGTTTATATTAACAACCAAGGTAGAGAAAACTACCCTATCATCTTTGCGGAGCTTACTAAAAAAGATGGTTCTTTCCTAGTTTCCAAAAAAACAGAATCAAACTTTACTTGGGAATCTTTAAAAGGTAAGAAGATAATTGGTGGAAGACCAGGTGGTGTTCCCGAAATGGCTCTAGAATATGTAATGAAAAAACATGGAATAGATCCAAAGACAGATGTTCAAATGGTTACTAATATTGATTTCACTGCAACAGCCGGTGCCTTTAAATCTGGTTCCGCTGATTATGTAGCTCTATTTGAACCTACAGCTTCCATGCTTGAATCTGAAGGTGGTGGAAGTATAGTTTCATCAATAGGAGAATCAACTGGTAATGTTGCATACACTTGTTTTTTTTCTACAAAGTCATATATGAATAAAAATACTGAAACTTTAGATAAGTTTACTAGAGCAATATATAAAGGACAAAAATGGGTTCAAACACACTCAAGTGATCAAATAGCTTCATCAATTGAGTCCTACTTTCCTGGTACTGATAAAGACATCATAATAAAAGTAATCAATAATTATAAAAATATTGATGCTTTTTCAGCAGATCCTAAGCTAAAAGAAGAAGATTTAAGCAAATTGATGGAGGTTATTCAATCCTATGACTCATCACTAATCCCATCTAGACCAGCCTATGAAAAGATAGTTAATAGCTCCTTTGCTGAAAATGTCATAAATTAAAAAGTAGTAACAGAGCGAACAAAGTGGATGATGGAAGTTATACATAAAAACTTCCATCCATCTAACCTTTTCACCTTTCATACATATAAAATAAGGTGGTGAAAAAATGAATTTACTAAGTATTAATCATATATCTATGAGCTATCATTCATTAAAAGGGGAAACTAAAGCATTAAAAGACATAACCTTCCAAGTTGAAGATGGTGAATTTCTTAGTATCCTTGGACCATCTGGTTGTGGTAAATCCACCCTACTAAATATCTTATGTGGAATACTAGAGCCTTCTAAAGGTGAAATTCTTTTTAAAGGAAATGACATACACAAAAACCTAAATAAAATTGGCTATATGTTCCAAAAGGATCATCTATTTGAATGGGATACAGTTTGGGATAATGTTACCTTAGGTCTTAGAATAAAAAATTCAATGACTAATGAAAATAAGGATAGAGTTGAACATTTATTAAATGAGTATGGACTTATAAAATTCAAAACCCATTATCCAAAAGAACTTTCTGGTGGAATGAGACAAAGAGTAGCTTTAATTAGAACTCTTGCTTTAAACCCCGAAGTTTTATTTTTAGATGAACCTTTCTCGGCTTTGGATTTTCAAACAAGACTTAATGTTTGTGATGATGTTCATTCAATTATAAAAAAAGAAAAGAAAACCGCAATTATGGTTACTCATGACATAAGTGAGGCCATATCTCTATCTAATAGAATAATTGTTTTAACTAAAAGACCTGCTTCAATAAAATCTGATACTACAATAACATTTGCTAATAATGATAAAACCCCACTTGAAAGACGAAGTGAAAAAGAGTTTAAAATATACTTTGACACCTTATGGAAGGAGCTTGATAGCAGATGACAAAAGAACATGAACTTTATATAAAGAAAGTAAAGATAGGAAAATACAAAGTGACTTTTTTTAGAATTTTTATTCTTATATTCTTCATAGTCCTTTGGGAAGTTGCTGCTAACTATAAATGGATTGATCCATTCTTAACCTCAAGCCCAAGTAGGATGATTAATTCCTTAATTAGTATATATGAAAGTGGTCAACTCTTTAATCATATATGGGTTACTTGCTATGAAACTATATTAGGTTTTACCCTAGGTACTATCCTAGGGACATTAGTTGCAATAATTTTGTGGAGCTGTCCTTTTATAGCAAAGGTTTTAGACCCTTATTTAGTAGTCCTTAATGCATTACCTAAAGTTGCTCTTTCTCCTATTATTATATTTTGGGTAGGTAATGGTATTACTGCAATAATCGTCATAGCCCTGTTAATATCTATAGTAACCACGATAATAAGTGTATATACAGGCTTTAAAGAAGTAGATATAGAAAAGCTACTGCTTATGAAAACTTTCCAAGCTAATAAACTTCAAATATTAAGATATTTAATAATTCCCTACTCTATTCCTATTTTAATTTCAGCCTTAAAAATAAATGTAGGTTTATCATGGGTAGGCGTAATTATGGGTGAATTTTTAGTAGCTCGTGAAGGATTAGGATTCTTAATAGTTTATGGCGGTCAAGTTTCTCAGCTTGATATGGTAATGATGAGCATAATTATCTTATCTATTATAGCCTTCATAATGTACAAGCTGGTTTTTTTAATTGAAAAGAAATATGTAAAAAATTCTTAGATTCTGAAACTAAGATCAGAAAATCAATTTTCTGGTCTTAGTTTATAATATTCTATTTTGAATACAATAAAAATTATTGAAATTACTTTTATAACATTGGTATTTTCTAAAAAAACAAATGCCTCAATTAACGTTAATTATAATATTAAAATTAATCAAGTTTTTGACCTATTTCATCTTTATGCGTCAATAAATATAAAACACGTTTCAGAATTCTACAAGAACTTCCTCTTTAATTAGCAATTTTCAATTTTCTCTTCTCAATTTTACATAATTCTTAATTATGTAAGTTTACATAGATATTTCAAAGTGATAAATTATATATAGATATAGGATAAGGAGGATACAAATGAAAATTTTTAGAGAAGCAATTATTATACTAGGTATTTATCTAATAGGAGAAATAATTTCAAGAGTTCTCAGCCTACCTGTTCCAGGTAATATATTAGGAATGATAATTTTATTATTACTTTTATGCACTAAAGTTATAAAAACAGAACAAATTGAAACTACAACAAACTTTCTCCTAGATCACCTTGCTTTTTTCTTTATTCCTGCTGGTGTTGGCCTTATGACATCCTTTGGAATAATCAAAGATACATGGTTTAAGCTTATAATAGTTTGCGTCATAACAACGATAATAATTATAGCTAGCACAGGTTTAATGGTACAGTTTATCTCAAGAAGAATAAAAAAAGAGCAAGGAGAGAAATAATTTTGGAAACACTTACAAACAATTTACTTTTTGGTATTATACTTTCATTAGTCGCTTTTGAAATTGGATTATACATATACAAAAAGACAAAACTACCAGTATTTAACCCATTACTCATTGCAATAGGAATAGTAATAGCATTTTTAATAGCATTTAACATAGATTTTGATACATATAATTCAGGAGCAAAATTTATAAATATGTTTCTTGGACCATCAACTGTTATATTAGCAGTTCCCTTGTATAAACAAATTGAACTATTAAAAAAACATGCAGCTTCTATTCTTGTAGGAATTTTATTTGGTTCCATTGTTGGAATGTTTTCAATTGTGGTTTTATCTCACTATATAGGTCTTGATGGAACACTTATTAAATCTTTATTACCTAAATCTGTTACTACTCCAATTGGTATAGAGCTATCAAATCAACTTGAAGGAGTAATTCCAGTAACAGTTTTAGCAATAATCATTTCCGGTATAATAGGTGCTGTTGTAGGACCAACTATCTGCAAACTATTTAGGATTACTGATAGTGTTGCTGTAGGAATCTCTATAGGGACCGCCTCTCATGCTGTTGGAACCACTAAAGCTTTAGAACTTGGTGAAACAGAAGGCGCCATGAGCGGATTATCTATTGGTATAGCTGGAATAATGACTGTATTTCTTGCGCCACTTGTTTATAGTCTTTCTTATTATATTTATACAATCATAAAATAGGTTAAATTATTTATAATTGTACAAGTCATAATTTAAAATTAATTTATTCTGGTTTATAAATTAGAAACAGGTAATCTAATTTCTACTTTTGAATTTAGATTACCTGTTGTTTTTTAACAACACAAATTTATATGATAAATCATTGTAACTATCTACTTCTAACTTTCACGATTATTCTCTGTAAGGGTAAAAACTTATATCCTCAAATATATCACTAACATAAGATTCCTTAATAGACTCAATAGCATTATAATACTGCTTTGGCGATAAACCGAAATTTTTCTTAAAAGCTCTCACAAAGCTCGAATAATCATTAAATCCACACTGTGTTGATACACTAGTAGCCTTTTGCCCTTTTTTAATAAGAGTTGCGGCTTTAGCTAGTCTTTTTTCTAATATGTAACTATGAATGGTATAGCCTGTTTCATTTTTAAAATTATGCATTAAATAATATCTATTTATATAAAACTTCGAAGCAATACTATCTATAGACAAATTACCATTTAGATTTTCATTAATATATGTAAGTATTTTTACTACTCTTTTATCATATTTGATGTCTTTTTCATCTTTTTCCTTTTTAGGCTCCAACATTAATCGATTCAAATAAACTATAAGTTGCATAAAAAAAGAATTACGAAGTATTTTCCATCCAAATTCTCGATCTATTATTGTTTTTTCCAATAGAAATAAGTTATCTTTAATTATATTTAAATTATTAGGCCTTAAGCGAAACAAATTAAGTTTTTCTCTTTCTCCTACCAGAAAACAAGAAAGCAAATTGCCTTCATCAATACTATGCTCCTCTAGGAAATTAGAGTTTACCCAAATTATAATTCGTTCATAATACTCATCTGGATCAATAATTGGTTTATGAACTTCGTTACTACTTACAAAAAGAATATCCCAAGGTTTAAGCTTATAGTACTTTCCTTCAATTGCATAGGTTACATTACCCGAAATGAAAATTACTATTTTATTGAAATCATGATAGTGAAAGATATGTTCTTCAGCCTTCTTATCTTTTAAATGAAAAAATTTGAAATCTTCGTTCAAATAACCTCTTTTTATTTTCAATATAACACTATCTTCCAAGGGTGAACCTCCTATCTCTACTTAAAATATATAAGTATCATTATAACATCTTTTCTAATTTTAAAATTTGTATTATGATGCAATATAAAAAGATGCCTTATAAAATAATCAATTATTTCATAAGGCACCTCTTTACATTTAAATATTGTTTATTCTGTGAACTTCAATATGAAATTAATTTATTTCTCGGAATCAACAGCATTTTCAGAATCAGTATTAGTAACCTTAGGTTTCATATAATGCAAAACTACAGTACCACCCAAAATAAATATTAAAACTGTAAAGAAAATAACGTTAGATATCTCAATGTTAATTATGCCTAATAGCATTCTAACCCCTATAAATCCAATAAGAACATATGCTGAGCCTTCGAGTTCTGGAATTTTTTCTATTAAAGATATGAATATCTTAGCAACTCCCCTCATTGCCAGTATTCCAAAAACTGCTCCTAAGTATAAAACCCAAACCTCATCAGACACTCCAAAAGCAGCCGAAACACTATCTATACTAAATGCTATATCCATCATTTCCACACTTGCTACAGTAGCCCAAAAACCTTTATTTATAACCTTTGACTCATCAACTTCCTCATTATCTTCTCTTTTGACAAAATGAGCATATGTCATCTTTAGTAAATAGAAAGCTGCTAATAGTTTTACCCACCATATTTTAATTAGATATGTTCCAACACCTATTGCAATAAACCTAAAAATATATGCTCCCCATATTCCATAAAATAATGCTTTCTTTTGTTGTTTCTTCGGTAAATGCCTAACCATTATTGCTAGTACTATTGCATTATCTGAAGATAACAGCCCTTCTAAAATAGCTAAACTAAATATCATCATCAAGTTTGAAGGATTAGACAATGTTGATAATAACACATCTAAAGAAAAAAACTGACTATAATTATTTACTAATCCATTCAAAAAATCCATTTAAATTTCCCCTTATTCAAATAACTTTCCTTTAAAAAGTTATCTTTTATATTTCTTATAGATCTCTACAAAAGATCTATATATATGAATGACTAATCAATCAACCAATAAAAATTATAACACTATTCTCACCATATTAAAATATAGTTTACTTGTTATAATTTATTTTCAGTATCACGAACCATCACCCTTAGAATTTATATGCGTCTTATAATACACGGAAATTTAATATGTCCTTTTACTTTTTCATTCTTTTACAGATTCAATGTGTACCATTTTATATTCAATTCATAAAAACTAAAATTCCATATACTACACTGTATGTGATAAACGAACTTCACCACCGCTGTCAACAAAGCATTTCATCTGATTTATTATATCAAAACAATAACATCTATTAATATAACCATTGTCATTTACAGAAAGCAACCCAATAACATTATTATTTTCTTTTAGCACTACTACTGAACCACTATCTCCTTCGTCAATAATTTTATGCCCTGCACTTCCTTCAATAAGTATTCCTAAATCAGTCTTCCCACTTGGAAGTGGAACTGTTACATTTAAAGTTTTTATTCTTCCTACAGTATAACCAGTTTTAGCACCATATTTATATACTTCTTTTCCCAAATCATTAACTGTAACTTTATATACTCCATTTAATTTACTTTTTATATATCCTGGACCAGCTGGATTTGGAGTTTGAACTTCATTTTTGTACTTCCTATTAACCTTTACTATTGCACAATCATACCCTAGTCTAAGGTTTAAAAAACCATAAGTATAATATCCACAAAGATTATTATAATCTGGCTCATAACACTCATTATATGCTGGTTTTTCACCTTCTATCATCTTAGAAAGAAATGTATGATTGCATGTCAACATATAATCACCAGCTTCTATTTTATCATTTCCATCACTTGCAGCTTTACCACTGGTATAAATAAAACAGCCTAAAGTACCAATTCCTAATTTTACTATACCATCAAGCTTTCCTAATAAGCTTTGAATTTGTAATCCACTAAAAAGCGGATCACTATTTACTGTAATATTTTTCACTTCATCTTTAGTGGTTTTTGGTACATTAAACTGTATATCAAATAATTGTTCCACCACATCTGTAGGAACATTTTCTAACTTTTCAGGAATCACTTCCTCTTTTGGTAAGCTACATAGCTTTTTTTTCACAAAAACAACTATTGAAGGAATATTAGTTGTCTTGCCATTCTTTATTTTTAATGCAATACCTACACCTGTACATCCCTTCACTGCTAACAATTTATCCTTATTTTTTTGAAAGACATTTTCAATTTTCTTTGCATCACATTTCAAAAATAAGCACTCCTTATATAAATATTTATACTTAAAAGAAAGTTTATTAATATATATGTTTTACTTCAGAAAGTAATACTATATTAGTAACACCAAAACTTGCAACTTTATTCATGTAAAACTCTCCATAATAATTCACAAAACAAATTTAATTTACATATTTATATAATATGAAACTATTAATTGGAGGTTTAATTTCATGCCCAACTATAGATTAAATTTAAGCATTAATTCAGTAGATATAAAAACAATTTATGATGCCCAAGAAAAAATTGTTATATTAAAGAAAACATCTTCAGGATTTCCTATCGCATGGGTAACATTTTTACCATTTGAAGGCAATTATGTTTCTTGGGAAGAAAATTATTCTCTTTATGCTTCAAATACAGAAATACAAGCTGGAGCTACAATAGTAAAACTATCTGAAGTAGCTGCAACACCTAAACAACTATATAAGTTTAACAAAGGAACTTTTGATTTACCTGAAACCTTCCCTGGTGCAGAAGAAGGTCAGTATATCGCTTCTAATAAAATGAATTCATTTAATAGCTTAGTCTTCGGGTTAGCACAAAAAGTTGAGTTTAATGGTAATTCAATACCTGGAAGTCCAATTAATGCATCAATTGTACCTTTAAATCAAATTGTTAAATTTACACCTTATGAACAAATAGTTGTATTCTTACAATCAAGAGTTACTACTGGTTCCGTAATTACTGAAATCGATAGTCAACCATTGGAAATAACTTTTGGTGGAAGTATTACTACTATAGATGTAGTGTATGATAGTAGCATTGGTGGATTTAAACAAGCATAAATTTATCACTACTTTATTATCATATAAGCAATTTTAAAATAGTTGTCACCCTCATAAGTCAATAAACAATAAACAAGAAAATGGAAAGTGTTCTTGAGAAGGTAGAGTTCAAAAAAGGCTGTACCTTCTTTTCTTATGTAAACTATCGCAATATTAACCACTTACAGTAGAAACTAAAAAGATGACTTCTGAAAAGTACAAAAATCATCTTTTATGCGCTACGTAAACCATTTTTTTTGAACTCTACTTAAAGTGGTACATTTCCCCTAATTTTGCTTAACAAAGCCACCAATACTTTTATCATATTTTATAGTTACGTTTGCATCATCAGTAAAATCTAAATTAAGTACATTACTTCTGATATGAGTAATAATTGTACCATCATTAAAACTGCTTTCTATAAATACACAAATTTTTTCATTAGGAATAAAAGAAACTGTTTGATTATATAAAACCGATTCTGCATTAATAGGATTTCCCTCATAATTTGTACCATTTGCAGTTACGTCTTGAGCTAATCCAAAAGTTAAATATTCATACTCATCTGATTTATTGTGTATTGCATATTCATTATCTTTAAGCTCTGAGTCAGATATAGGCGAATCAAATACTCCATTTTGAAATGGATACATATTCTTAACTGAAGCTTCCGAGTAAGATGAGGCATCAATTGTTGCTCCATTTTGAATTTGCACATTTGAAGCATAAATACCATACTCCGTATTCCAGGTAACATTATTAACCTGAAATGGCTTAAATGTTACCCAAGCTACATTAGTTTTAGATTTTTCATTTTTTTTAACTATTACTATCCTCTGATCATTTCTATTTAGGAACGAAACAATCTCAGGCGAAATAATAGCTTTAAGTGAATATGTGGGCATAAAAAATATACTTCCTTTCTTTTTATTAAATTCTATTTATATATATTTAAAGGAATATATTTTTATGCTGTAATGTTAGTATAGTTTTATGAATACATTTTAAAAATGAACTATAATAAAACAAGAGAGGATACCTTAAGATAATTTTAAACTTTATCTTATGAGACATCCTCTTTATATTTCTAATTTAATTTAACGAATTCACCAATAACTTTATCATATTTTATAATTATATTTGGTTGGACAGAAAAATCTAAGCAAAGAGAATTACTTCGAATATGAGTAATAACTGCTCCATTATCAAATTTACTTTCTATAAATATGCAAATTTTTTCATGAGGAATAAATGAAGAAATTTGATTATATAAAACTGATTTTGCATTAATAGGATTTCCCTCATAAACTACACTATTTGCAATTACATTTTGTGCTAAACCAAAAGTTAGATGCTCATAATCTCTTGCTTTATTGATTATTCCATATTCATTATCATTAAGACTTGAGTCAACTACAGGTGATCCAAATACTCCGTTTGAAAATGGATATATATTTTTAACCGAAGCTATTTTATAGGAAGCAGTATTAATAATTGCCCCACTTTGCATTTGAGTATTTGAAGCATAAAGTCCATATTCTGACTCCCAAGTGACATTATTAATTTCAAAAGGATTGAAAGTTACCCAAGCTATATTAGCTTCAGGACCATCATTTTTTTTAACGATTACTATTTTTTGACCACTCTCATATATTGAAGAAACAGTTTCTGTGTCAATATATGCTTTAAGTGAATATTTCGACATAATAAAATATACTTCCTTTCTTAACTCTCCTTTGACAGTTAATTCTATTACTTCATTATATGAAATTAACAATAATAAAGTTATATTATATAACAAATAAAAACAACAAATTTCAAAGATTATTATGTCAAAAACTATGCATAAAAATAATACAGATTAATTTATAAATTCCACATTCCAATTAAAATATCCAGTCTCTTTATTTATTTCATATCTAAAATATGCTGAATAAGTTGTTCCCTTCTTACTCTTCAAATTTCTAAATCCAACCTTTCCATTTCTAAGGAGAAGCTGAACCATTTCCCGGGAAACTTTCTTTCCTCTAGCTGTAATATACTTATCATCTTTCCATATAGTATACTTACATCCATTTTTCCAGTTTACACAACCAAAGTTTTTCTCATTTTCAATAACATCATTACCACAGATAGGACATTTACCAAGGCTTTCAGAACCTTCTGGCAAATCTACTTTAAAGCTACTAAGCATTGATGTATCTTTTTTAATATCTTCTACTGCAGCAACAGTAAATTCTTTTATCATATTTAAAAAGTCATCCTTTTGGAATCTTCCCTTTTCTATATCTGATAGTGTCTTTTCAAGTCTACCTGTATACTGCAAATCTAGCAATTCTTTTACAGGAAATATTTCAACCAAAGTCCTTCCAAGTTCAGTACAAGTAAGACTTTTCCCCTTAGATTTAATGTATCCAGTATCCTTAAGCTTCTTTATAGTTTCTGCTCTTGTAGCTGGTGTACCTATACTAAACCCACTTAATATTGAAGCCATCATTTCTTCTGAATCCTCTTCGTCCTTAAAGCTTTTTCCGCAAGTCTCCATAACCCTTAACAATGTTTTTTCAGTATGATGCTTTGGAGGTTTCTTAGTAACTGCATTTATCTTGCTATCCACCACATCTACCATGTCCTTTTCATTAACTAAAGGCAATATTGTATCCTTAGTTTCTATCTTTTCAACAACACGCCATCCTTCTACTATTTGAACTCTTCCTTTAGAAATAAATTCACCCTTTAATCCTTCATCATTAACCTTTGAAACAAGTTTTGTTTCTTCAAACTGTGCTATAGGCATAAATTGCATTATAAATCTATTTTTAATAGCCATATATACTATTTCTTCATCTTTAGAAAGTCCTGTTGGTTTTATATATGTTGGAGTAATTGCACTATGACTTTCTACCTTTGAATTATCAAATACTCTTTTACTCTCAGTAAATTTGATTTCCCTTTCATAAGACAATCCTTGTTTTACTACATCTAAAACTTTCTTTGTTTTTTCCTTTAGACTTTCATCCAAAGCTACACTTCCTGTTCTTGGGTAAGTTGTAAACTTCTTTTCATAAAGAGATTGAGCTACCTTTAACACCTTATCAGATGTCCATCCTTTGTATTTACTAGTTATATATCCTTGCAAATTGGATAAATTAAATAACAAGGGTGCATACTCTCTTTTCTTTTCTACTTGCTTTTCTACTATTTCTGCTTGTTTATCTTTTAAAAGTTTTTTTAACTCTTCTACAGTTTTCTTATCTTCAAATTTTTCACTATTATCTATATAATAAGTTCCTTCAAATTCCTCATTATTCTTAGTTTTAAAAGTGCTTACTAATTTATAATAAGTTGAAGCTTCAAAGTTTTCTATTTCTTTATCTCTATCATAAATTATCTTTAAAGTTGGAAGTAAAACTCTCCCTATATTTAATATTTTTTTATCATTTGGATTATATCTAAGTGTTGCGACGGAAGTTAAATTAATTCCAATTATCCAATCTGCCCATTGCCTGCTTATCCCTGCATCTTGAAGTGGCTTCATCTCTATATTTTCCTTTAAGTTTGCCATTCCTTTTTTTACTTCATCTGGTGTCCACTCATTTAACAGCAATCTATATATTGGCTTTCCTTGATTTAAATACATAAATACTTCAAGTGAAATAAGTTCTCCTTCACGGTCTTGGTCAGTGGCAGATATAACGCCATCAACATCTTCTTTTTCTATTAAACTCTTTATAATATTTATTTGCTTTTGAACTCCTTTATCTACAGATGACCTATCTACGTTATCACACTTAATCTTATACCTAAACTCTTCAGGTATGAATGGGAACTTATCCATTCTCCATCCTTTCATGTTTTCATCATAATCCTTTGCATCATATAATTGAAAAAGATGACCAAATGCCCAAGTAATATAGTATCCTTCACCTTCAAAGTATCCATCTTTTCTAGTTTTTACTTTTAATGCTTCTGCTATATTCTTTGCTACAGAAGGTTTTTCTGCGATAATTACCTTACTCATAAATACTCCCTTTCTTTTAAATGTGCAGTAAATAATGTCATTGAGATTTACATTAGAAGTATATAAAAAATCTCAAACCTTAAAGCTTCCATAATCTTTAATTACATTGATTTTTTGTTTTAAAGTCCTGTACGCTAAAAAATAGGCATTAGACATGCCTATTTTTCTACATTTATATATAACAAACTATCTGCATCATAGTTATAATTATATTTTTTTATATACTAAATTTCAATACTTTTTATATTTTTATTTATTCTAAAACCACTTGAACCCCGTAATGATCTGATATTTCCTCTTTATTTTTCCCATTAAAAATTATCTTTGAATTTTTAACCTCTAGTTCTTTATTTGTTAGTATTAAATCTAATCTTTTTTCTTTAAAATGTTCTTCCCAGCCATCTATTTCCCCTTTAACCGTTACCCCGCTATCCTTTTCTTTAGCTAAATTGTAAGTATCATAAAGCCCTTTACTTAATAGATAATCATATCCTTCACCTTTTATAAAGGCATCATTATTAAAATCTCCCATAATAAAAGTTTTGCTATAATTAACATTACTAAGTAAATTATCTACCTGATTCTTGAAAGATTCATCTTTATCTTGCCACCAACCTAGATGGCAAGATAAAAATTCAAAATATTCATTATCTATAGCTATTTTAGCCTTAATTATTTTCCTGCTTTTATAATTTTTAATATCCCTACTTTTTGATACATAAAAACTTCTATAATCTACTATGTTATGTTTTGTAATTAAAGCCAAGCCTTCTTGATATATATCATATCCTATATGGCTCATATCCCAGATAAATTTATATTCCTTCATCCCTAAAATAAACAGTT
Organism: Clostridium sp. HBUAS56017; assembly: GCF_007115085.1. Classification (NCBI taxonomy): domain Bacteria; kingdom Bacillati; phylum Bacillota; class Clostridia; order Eubacteriales; family Clostridiaceae; genus Clostridium; species Clostridium sp. HBUAS56017. The sequence goes on from NZ_SULK01000017.1 coordinate 31,136, forward strand.
CTTTAATCAACATATAAGCATAATTATCTTTAGCTATTTCTCCTTTTTTATCTATTCTTTGGCTAACCTCCTGCAATGCTATTACATCATACTTTTCCTCTGCAATTGTTTTAGCTAAATATTTTATCTTTTCTAATTGCTTCTCTTCTTTCCATGAATGACAATTTAAAGTTAATAGTTTCATAATTACATACCAAGAATATCTTGAATATTAGATTTTAACACATCTGCTTTAGGTCCATAAATGGCTTGAACACCTTTATCCTTTAATATAAGTCCAAGAGCTCCATCTTTTTTCCATTCAATTTCCTCTGCAACCTTACTTATATCTTTAACAGTTACCCTAAGCCTTGTCATACATGCATCTATATCCTCAATATTTTCTTTCTCACCAAGTAATTTTATTATATTTACAGCTTGCAAATCATTTGAAGTTGTTGTATCTAAATTAGTTTCTTCATCTTCTATATAATTTCCTAAACGTCCTGGTGTAGCAATCTTAAACTTTTTAATTAAGAAGTTAAATGCAGTAAAGTTTACTCCAAACATAACAACACATGTAATAATAAAGTTAATTATATCCTTAGTAATTCCTGCATTAATCATCATAGGAGTACGTGTCAATAACTCTATGAAGCCAAAGGCATGTACTCTAAGATTAATAATATCTGAAAGTGCAAAACCTATACCAGTTAATACTGCATATACCACATAAAGTATTGGAGATACAAATAAGAACATAAATTCAATTGGTTCTGTAACACCAGTTAAAAACACTGCAAGTCCAGCTGAAAAAAACATACTCTTATATTTGCTTTTCTTTTCTTTATCAACATTCTTATACATAGCAAATGCTATTGCAAGTAATGATGAACAAGAAAGAATAACTTGTCCTACTTTAAATCTTGCTGGAGTAACTGTTGTAAGTAGATTATTATATGCACTAGTATCTCCTGCCCCCTTTAAATTAACTAAATCTGTAATCCAAGCTAACCATAAAGGATCTTGCCCTGCCACTGTAGATCCTGCACCAGAACCTGTTAACACTTGATATACTCCACCAAGCTCAGTATAGTTTACTGGAACAGTTAACATATGGTGTAATCCCAAAGGTAATAATAAACGTTCTAATGTACCATAAACAAATGGAGCAAGTATTGGAGCTGTATCCTTTGATTTTGCAAGCCAAATTCCAAAACTATTTAATGCACCTTGAGCAAATGGCCATAATATAGAAAGCACTACAGCCGAAACTACAGACCCAGCTATTACTACAAAGGGAACAAAACGTTTACCATTAAAAAAGTCTAATGCCTTAGGTAGTTTATTAAAGTTATAGAACTTATTATAAATAGTTCCTCCTAAAAATCCTGAAATTATTCCAACAAAAACTCCCATATTTAAAGCTGGAGAGCCAAGTATATTAGTAAAGTAATCTGCAACAATTAATTGTGATCCAAAAAGCGAATTTACTGTAGCTGTATTATCTGAAAGCATGGCAGTAGTTACACCAAATATAGATCCAGTTATCTTATTAATTAAAATAAATGAAATAACACCTGCAAAAGCACCACCTGCTTTATCTTTAGCCCAAGATCCAGAAATAGCTGCTGCAAATAGGATGTGTAAATTGTTAATAATAGCCCACCCTATGTCTTCCATAACTCTTCCTATTGCATCAATAGCAGTTATATCCGTAGTCATTGCAACCACTTTACCTAAGGATATCATAATACCTGCGGCAGGCATTACAGCAACAACTACAAGTAATGCCTTACCAAACTTTTGCCAAAAATCAAAGGACAATAATTTCTTTTTACTTTTTCCCATTTTAATAATTCCCCCTACTATATAATACCTAAATTTTATAAAGTCTAGCTTCATAAGGTTTTAACATAAATTCTGTCATTTCTTCATGAGGGTCTACATTATAATTGTTTAAACACAAGTTTTCGTAACTAAGTTTTGCTTCAATATATTTATACTTAACAAACTTATTTGACAAATTTGTAATAACAATATACCTTTCATTATCTAAGGTTCTTGTATAAGCATATATATCTTCATCATTTTCTAGTATTAAACTATATTCTCCATAAACTAATGCTAAGTTTTCCTTTCTGCATTTAATCATTTTTTTATAAAAATTTAATATTGAATCTTCACTTTTACTTTCTTTTTCTACATTAATTTTTTTATAATTATCATTAATTTTTATCCAAGGTGTACCTTTTGTAAAGCCAGCATTGCTTGTATCATCCCAATGCATTGGAGTACGTGTGTTATCCCTAGAAGTTGCCTTTATTGTTTTTAAAACTTCTCCTTTATCTTTTCCACACCCAACCATTTTGTTATAGATGTTGATACTCATTATATCGTTAAATTCTTCAATAGACTCAAAAGGTACATTAGTCATTCCAAGCTCTTGTCCCTGATAAATAAATGGTGTTCCTTTTTGCATAAAATACATTAAAGCTAAAGCTGTAGCACTTTCTCTCCAGTACTTCTTGTCATCACCCCAACTTGAAACAACTCTTGGAATATCATGATTTTCAATAAATAGAGCATTCCAACCATCTTTATCTAAAGCATTTTGCCACCTTGTAAGGGTTTCTTTAAGTTCCCTTGGCTTGAATTCTTGATCATTATCATTATTCCAAAGATAAAGATGTTCAAATTGAAATACCATTGAGAACTTACCTCTTTCTTCTCCAACCCACTCTATTGCTTCTTCAGAACTTACTCCGTTAGCTTCACCAACTGTCATAATATCGTAATTTGAAAAAGTCCTTTCTTTTAGTTCCGCTAACATTTCTTGAATTCCTTCTACATTCATATACTTTTCAATAGAATTAACATACTGTAAATTATCTGGGTTTGGCATGTCCAAAAGGCCTTTTTCTTTTTTAAGATGACTTATAGCATCAACTCTAAACCCATCTATTCCTTTATCTAGCCACCAGTTTATCATTTTGTAGATTTCTTCTCTTACCTCTTGATTTTCCCAATTTAGATCAGGTTGCTTTTTTGAAAATATGTGTAAGTAATATTCTTTAGTTTCTTCATCATATTCCCAAGCTGAACCATTAAATATACTTTCCCAGTTATTAGGTTCCTTTCCCTCCTTCCCTTCTCTCCATATATACCAATCTCTTTTAGGATTATTTTTAGAAGATTTTGATTCTATGAACCACTTATGTTCATCACTAGTATGATTAACTACTAAATCTAAAATAAGCTTCATATCCCTTCTATGAACTTCCCTTAATAGCTCATTGAAATCTTCCATACTTCCAAAGTCATCCATAATGTCTTTATAGTCACTTATATCGTAACCGTTGTCATCATTAGGTGACTTATACATAGGAGAAATCCATATTACATTTATTCCTAGATCTTTTAAATAGTCTAATTTAGATATAATACCTTGAATGTCTCCTATTCCATCTCCATTAGAATCCATAAAGCTTCTCGGATAAACTTGATATCCTACAGCTTCTTTCCACCATTTTCTTTTCACATATACCTCCCGTGCAACCGTTTGCTCAAATGCGCAAAATACTGCTTTGTTTTTTTATTTAATTGGACTAACTTTCTATATTTAGAATATCACCTTAAGAAAAAGTTTACAAAGTTTATTTATCATTGTTTTTCTTTAAATTTTTTGATTATTTCAATCTATCTTCAATTATCTCATTTTTATGCAAACGCTTGCACGAATAAAATTAATTTCCTCTTAATGAAAAATGGCTATGAAGATTCTTATGTAATACCTTCATAGCCATATATATTATTTATCCTAAAACTCATCTATTAAAAACTCAATTTAAACAGCCCCAGTTTACACTTCCCGTATTTGAAGCTTAGTTTCACTATTAGCTTACTCTTTATTAGATAGTACTTGCGAAATATAAATTGTTTTTAACAAATCCATATTAATTAAACTAACCTTATTTACTCCTACAATTGAAGAAGACCATTCCCACTTTACTATTGTAATCTTCCCAACAATAATTAATGAAACTATTCCACAATGAATCATGTGTATTTCCATACTTCTCTATAGGGCATTTCTTTTACATAACTTTTTTTAAAAGTTTTGTGCAATACTCGTTAAATCTATTTATATCCAAAAGAATATCATTCTTTATTTTTTCACTAGTCTCTAATGCACAATTATACATTAGATTTTGTGAATTTTTTTGATAACCATTTACTTAAGCGATTCTCTTTCAACCAATTTAGTATCAATAATATAATAATTTTTACTTATATCTTCCTTGATAATCTTATTAATTAAAAGTTTTGTAGCATAATATCCAAGTTTTTCTGAATTTATATCTACTGATGCTAGCGAAGGATTTCTATGTACTGATAAAGGAACATTATTAAAACCAACTACTGAAATATCCTCTAAATTGCATTTCTTCAACTGATTTTGTACCCCAAATGCTATCATATCATCTGTTGCTACAATAGCTGTAGGCAATTCCTTTTTCATAAAAGTTTCTATTGCTAACTCTCCACACTTTTCATTAAATTCTTTACCTACATAAATAAGATTATTATTTATCTTTAACCCTCTACTTGATAGAGCTTCCTCATAACCTCTTAACCTATCTATAGATACATTTAAGCTCTTTTGTGCTCCTATAAAAGCAATATCTTTATGTCCTCTATCCAAAAGCAAATTTACTAGGTCATACATAGCTTTGAAGTTATCATTATCAACCCAAAGAACCTCATCTGCTTCCTCTGGTCTTCCTATTATCACAAAAGGAAAGTCTATTTCTTTTAAATAGTCAACATATTTATCATGTTCGCTAACCCTTAGTAAACATATTCCATCAACTAACTTACTATCTGTAAATCTTCTTATCCAATTTTCATCAGTACTGTTATCTTCCTGAAAGGCATACATTATATAATAATTTCTTTGCTCAGCATATATACTTATACCTTTCATTGCTTGTATAAAAAATTGATTTTCAAATAAATTTTCAGCCCCTTGAGGTACTACTACAGCTAAAATATTAGTCCTATTATTCGCTAATCCTCTAGCCATAGCATTAGGTATGTAATTTAGTTTTTTAATCGCCTCATTCACTCTTTCTTTGGTATCATCACTTATTCTATCACTATTTGATAATACTCTCGAAACAGTAGAAGTTGCTACCCCTGCTTCTTTCGCCACATCTTTTATAGTAACCTTCATATCTATTTCCATCTACTTTCAATTAATCTCTTTAACCTATTATAATAAATTGCAATCTAAAATAAAAGAGATTACTGATATAACAAGTAATCTCTTACAATTAATCACATCTCATTTTTTGCCCAAATAAAATAACTTAGTATTCCAGCAAAGCTTACCCATATTATATAAGGAATTAGTAATATCCCTGCTATTTTATCAATCTTAATAAACTTTATAAACGTAATAATTATAAATATTAATAAAATGATAAGTTCTATAAATGCTAATCCGTAAAGTCTAAATGAAAAGAATAAAAAACTCCAAAAATAATTAAGTAGCAACTGAATTAAATAATAAAAAAGAGCAGTTCCTATATTTTCACCTTGATCCCTAATCATATAGATCCTATAAGAAGCTATTCCCATAAGTATATAAAGTATAGGCCATACTATTACAAATACCATTGAAGGTGGTGCAAAAAATGGTCTCTCCAGCTGCTCATAGATAGTAGCACTATTCCTTGTAACTAGGTTTACTAAATACCCTCCTACTAAAGGTAAAAAAACAAAAATTATAAGTGGTATTACCTTAACATGTCCATTCACTTTAAATATATTCTTCATAAACACCTCGTAAACATATTAATACTTATAATTATGTTTAAAGAAGTTCATTATTCCATATTTTTATATGTATATATCTGAAAATTCTATATCTACCTTTTCATTAATAGGATTCATCATTTCAAAATCTTCTTCTGGTTCACATTTATCCTCATCATATGATCTAGGCATACAGATAATAAATTCTGTTCCTATTTCATCACTAGATTCTAAACTTATGTCTCCCCCCTGAAGTTCTAATAGAGCTTTTGTTAGATATAATCCTAATCCACTACCTTCCGTTGTCCTATTTAAAGACTTATTTATTTTTGTAAATTTATCAAATAGAAATGGCCTTATTTCCTCATCAACTATATATCCATTATTTTTAATCCTTATTGTTACTGTTTCCTTATTAGCTGAGATATCAACAGTAGTAGTTCCTCCATCACGACCAAACTTAACACTATTAGATAATAAATTTAAAATAACTCTTTCCATCATATCCTTATCACATTCTACATAGAATTCTTCTTCTTCAGGATCAAATATTAAGTTATTATTTATCTTTTCTATATATTTACTACAAGCTAATGATATATTCTCAACCACTGAAACTATATTATGTATTTTCATATTAGTCGTTAAATATCCTTCTGATATTTTATTAGTGTCAATAAAGTTATTAATTGTTCTAATTAACCTTAAACAATTATGTTTTATAGTCAAATTTTGCTTTCTTATACTTTCAAGCTTGTCATCATTCAAATTAATCTCACTTAATTGAAGTGCTGAATAAATTAAATTAATTGGAGTCCTAAGTTCATGGGAAATGTTTGAGTAAAATTCATTTTTCAACTCTTCTCCCTTCATATACTCAGCGTATTTTCTTTTAAATTCATAATTTCTGTTAGCCTCCGTAACATTTTTCATATAAACCAACCTATTTATACTATCGATATTTAGAAAATACATTTCGTATTGGAGACCAGAATAACTAGTAACATCAAATTTAAAGCTTTCTCTATCCATTCGTTCAATTTGGTTAATTCCTTCCTTTATAGCTGTATAATTTTCTATAATTAATTTTTTAGTGAGTATATACTCAGTAAATTCCTTAAATTTTATTTTACTAAACTCATTTCCTCCTAAATTTCCTATTATATTAGTAGCCTCCGCATTGATGTAATATACTTTATCGAAATAAAACATTATTATTCCGTCAGAAATACCTTCTATCAGTTCCCCATACCTTTTACCACTTTTCTCTATTAAATGTTCCAATTCAACCAAAGTTTTATTTCTCTTCTTTAATAAATTGTTCAATTCTTTTTCAGTTTTTTGAGCTTCAATTAGGTTATTCTTCATTAATATATAAGATTTCTTTAATACGTATGTTGAAATAAAATCAAACATTTCATAATAAGCTAGATATTTAAATATCCCTGCAATAAAAATCAAATTATAATTTACATGATTATATAATATAAATGTTATTTGATGAAGTGCAACAAAAACTATAAATTTATATATTCGATTCTTCTCTTTTGAACTAAGACATTTCTCATCTAAATAAATCTTTATCCATAATATAATTAATATTGGAATAGTAAAAATCACGCTGGAATACAAAATTTCAGAAAAGATATTAATTAAATTATTCATATATATTACTGCTATAAAAACTAATATAACAGAGAAAAGCATACCAAATACTGTTACATTAAATGTTACATTTTCCTTTATTATTGCAAATTCATATGCAAATACTATTACTAAGTATTCCAAATAATATGTAGTAATCTTTAAATTCATAAATATCTTTCCATTAAGTCCATCTTCAAAATTACAACAGATAATTATTGTAACAAATGTAACCAATCCTATGAATAAAAATCCAATCCCTATATTTTTATAAAAAAATCCTTCCTGTAGATCTTTATTTAGTACAGCAATTATCCCAACACTAACTCCTAGAGTAGCACAAAATATCTCCACTAATAGAAGCAATATATGTTCACTATTTTTCATTAGCAAAGAAGAAATTACTATAACTATAATAGGAACTATTATTGAAGCATATGTAATAATCTTTTTTTCTTTTCTTTTATATGTATCCGTAATAATATTATTCTTATCAACCATTATATAACTCCTTGTTGAATTGCATTTCTATTTCAGTCCCTTCATTTATTTTACTCTTTATAAAAATCTCTCCATTTTGCTTTTCAACTAATTTCTTCACAACAAAAAGCCCTATGCCTGTACCTTTTTCGCTTCTATTTTCATTATTTTTCCCCATAGCATATCTTGAAAAAGCTCTTTCTATAAATTCTTCTTCCATACCTATTCCATTATCTATTATTAGTAACTTAACTTTTTCTTCAAGAGTTTGGATAATTACTTCTATCTTTCCACCTTCTCTTGAAAATTTAATTGCATTTGATACAAGATTTATCACTATTCTTTGCATAAATTCATCATCAAAGTTTACGTAAATCTCTTCTTCATCTGTATCAAACAATAAGTTAATATCTTTATTTTTAGCATAGTCTATTAATGAAGTTACTGTTTCTTCAACTATCTCTACAATATTTTTAACCTGCAAATTTGCAGATAAATAATCTGAATAAATTCTACTACTATCAATAAGATTGTTTGTAAGTCTAATCAAAGCGATGCAGTTAAGCTTAGAAATTAAGTTGTACTTTTTCAATGCTTCTCTATTGCCAGAATCAATATAAACGCTTATAAGCTGAGCTGCTGAATATATTACGTTAATTGGTGTTTTTAGATCATGTGAAATATTTGATAGAAAATCTCTCTTTATCCTCTCCTGAAAAATATTATTCTCCATCTCTGCTCTAAGCTGCCCTATTTTTATTTTTGAAGTCACATCATTAAATATAATTAAACATTCTTCTTTGTTATTTGATATATCAACCAATTCCATATCTACATACTTTTGTTCTTTTTTGCCTTCAAAAACACCGCTTATAATACTGTGTTCTTTCATAAATGAATATTCTCCATCATCTTCATTTTTACTTTTTATTATGGAATTTATTTTTCTATTAATTATATTCTTTATATTGTCTTCATCAACAAGTTCCTTAAAACTTGAATTTATAAATGTGACTCTTCCTTTTTCAGAAATAATAGCTAATGGCACTGGAACACTGCTAAAAAAAGTTTTAAACATCTTTTCTTTCTTTTTTATTATTGCTTGTGAAAATTCTAATTCTCTATTCTTTCTAACAACTTCGTTATTAAGCTCATTCATTTCTGTATTCTGTTTATATAAATCACTAAACAATACCTTATAAGGTCTATTTAATAACTTATCTATTGTTATTACTAAATTGCTTATATAGCACGCAAATACTAAAACCCTAATTATTAAGTCAATTAATTCAATTTTACCTTTTAGTGCAACATTAATTATATTTAATGTAATAATAATCCTGCTACTATAAAGAATATATAATATTGTGTTAATTCTGCTTCCATTACTAAATTCAAATTCCTTTAATTCTTTATTGATTAGATGTCCATAAAATAAAACAATTATATTTGTAGCTTCAATTACAAAATATCCATAATTATATTTAGAACTATAGTAAGTTACTGCAATACATATGGCACCAAATAAATATTTTCCTACCTTTCTGTTTTTAACCTCATCTACACATTCTGTCATTTTTAAACATATCAATGTAAGAATAAATATGAATAACGTATGTCCAGCTAATCTAGTACCTTGACTACTAGACCATATATAGTTAAATTCTTCTTTAAATATTAAATTACCTATATTGGCAAGAGCAGCGAAAATATAGAAGGAACACATTATCCTATAATATGCTGCTTCATATATCTTTAACACTGCTGCTGTCAACATAATAACTGAACAAGCACCAATTATAACAATAATACTTATAATTGATTTTGTTAGTTCCTTGTACTCATTAAATACTATTGTAAATGTAACGAATATAATTGCTGCTAAACATGAACTGTATATGCACTTGTCTCTTTCAATATATAAAGCTTCCGTAAATCTATCATTCTTTTTCATCAATTTCCCCCCATGATTATCTGATTTTATTTTACACTATTTTGCATGGAAAAACCAAAAAAAGATAGTTTTTGTTAAACTATCCTTTTCTAAAAAATAAAAACCTTACATTTTTATGTTTAGTTTTGTATTCTATCCTTTATTCTATATCCTACATTTCGAAATATAATTAAATTTAAACTCTATAATGTATCTATATAAATCTTTATTCTAACCTCGTCCTCTATTTGATTACTTTTCTATAGAGGCTAATAAAACTTATTATTCTTAATATCTTTACAATATAGTAATTATTCTTCATCTAGTCGCCGCTCTACTTAAATAATTTCTAAATCAAGTCTATTGTGAAATATTTGAGTTTTATACAGAATATACTATAATGTTCACATCATTGAAATAAGGAGGTGTTTGTATGATAATTAACGGAAAAGTAGGTGAGGGTAGTGCAATGCATACTTTACAACTAATAACAGATTCTGGAGAAACTTTATCTATTGCTATAGACGATGATACAAGAATTGATTGTAAAAATGGTCTTGTTATTGGAGAACATATTTCTGTAAATGTAACCCTTTCTGCAATTTCTATTACAGAAATATAGCAAATCACAAAATATACAGCTTGCTATGATAAAATAAATATATCATAGAAGGCTGTTGTTTTGTGAAATGTACATACAAAGAATGGCTTCCCCTTTAGCCATTTTTTTATTTGTTGTAATTACAAAAAATAAAAGAATCTAGCAAAAACTAGATTCTGAACAACTTTATTTTTAACAAATTTTATTTAACACATTTATTACAAGAATCTTTTTTAGGACATTGTGAAGCCGAACCTTGTCATCCTTTTATAATAAGTAAATTATCACTATTTACTTAATCTCTATCCTTAAGACTAACTAAAATTTTATGCATATCATTTAAATCATCCTTACTTAATGATTCAAAATCATTTAATCTTTCTTTAATATCTTCGATAATTTCATATTTATATGTTTTTTCTTTCTTCTTACTATTTAAAAAGTATGTTGCTATAGTTCCTGTTAACATCCCAACAAACCCTATTCCAACTAACATTAATATTGATGCTATTATTCTACCAGTATTAGTTGATGGACTTATATCTCCATATCCAACCGTAGTTGTAGTTACAAAACTCCACCAAATAGAATCAGCAAAATTTTTATCTTCTGCAACAGAAATACCAAATGCCCCAAGAAAAACCGTTAAGACAGTAACTATCAATATATACTCAAAGTTGTTAGTTCTCAAAAATTTATCTGCCCTACTTTTAAATTTATATAAAAAGATTACAAGCCTAAACAACTTAAATAATTTTGCAAATCTTAACACTTTCCCAGCTTTTAAAATTCTTAATGACTGAAACATTGAATTAAAAGGTATTATTGAAATAAGGTCTATTTTATTATTTTTGATAAATCTCATTTTATTCTCACTGTAAATAAGTCTTACTACATAATCAATTATAAAAATAATCCATATGATATCATCTAAAATATTTAATATTGTAGCAATGTTATTTGTTAAGTCAAATGCCAATTCTACAAAAATTATTATACAAACTATTAGTGATAGCAAAGTTATAAATACCTCATAACATAATTTACGATTCATTTATATTACCTCTTTTAATTCTGATATTTAATAAGTTTGTTGATTCTAAAAATAATTTAAATAATCACATTAAATTATCAGTAATTTATTTACATTTATACTTATATCATACAACAATTGCGCTCAACAGACAAGATTTGTCTAAAAACAAAAAGCCCATTGCCTTTTAACGAAGCAATAGACTCACTTTAAATATATAACTTGGTGCAGGTGACGGGACTTGAACCCGTACGTAACTAGTACACACGCCCCTCAAACGTGCCTGTCTGCCGATTCCAGCACACCTGCTTGAAATAAAATATACCTTATGTATATAATACCCTAAATTTCATTCCATTTCAATGTGAAAAATTAATGAACCTTTCTCCATGCAAGTAAAGCATTTAGATTATTAAATGAATGTACCTCGTAAGTATTTGAATCTCCATATGCTCCGTAAATTTCATTTTCTTCATTAATTACTTGATAACCTTCAAGTTTATATTTACATATATTGTATAAATCATTATCATCAATTAAATCTGCAACTTGAAGCAAATTTGAATATATAGAAGTCGCTTCTATATTACTTTTAGGTATTCCTGTGTTTTTATCATAACTAGCAAATATTCCTCCGTCAGATTTGTAATGCCCTTTAATCCAGTTAACACTTTTTATAACATCTTCGCCTACTTGAGCTCTGTTTAATAATATTATGGAATTTAACTCCATATCTATATCCCCATCATCATAAACTTTGTTCTGTCTATCATATTCCTTCTTATATAATGGCAAATTGTCACTTATAAAACCATTATTCATAATTATCAAAGAAGATTCATATATAGGTTTAAATTCATTATCTAGATTTGCTAATAATTTAAGTGATTCAAGATCTAAATAACACAATGTAGTTTTACTACTCTTTCCATATCCATCATTAAAATCAGCTAGTAAATTATCATCCCTTAATTCTTTCTTAAATCCCTTGGAGATTTTAAATGCTAAGCTCCTATAGCTTCTATCATTCCATCTCTCTGATGCAAGTAACAATGACTTTACCACTCTTAAATCATCTATCGTTGAATTTACTCCAGCAGCTTCTTCCCCTTCAACTCTCCAACTTAACAGTCCGTTTTTTAAAATCATATTATCTTTTATATAAGATAATATTTGATCAAATTCCCCTTTTCTATCTCTATCTATATAGTATAGAAGCATCAACCCTTGAGACTCAGATAGTACGGAATCTCCTTTAGTTATTTCCCCTTTAGAACTAGCTTCTTTATAGTTAGTTTTTATACCATATTCCTCATTCATTAGCTTTGAATTAACAAAGTTTAGTAATATTTGTTCCTTTTCACTTACAGGATTGTTTTTCCACACAATTTTACTATTTATAGGTTTAATATATGGCAAGCTAAAATAAAATGCCACTATACAAATTAAAATTATAGTTGAAATCACAAGGACAACTCTATTCTTCTTTATCATTTTTCCACCTTTACTTTATCTATCTATTCATACATCATCTTATATATCCTATAGTAGGTTTTAACTTTATCAACATATTTCTTAGTTTCTTTATACGGTATGTAATTTAATGTTTTGCCATCACTAGAATAGTTTTTATTTAATAACCACTCATTAACACGACCTCTTCCTGCATTATAAGCAGCTATATATAAGTCCATCTCACCAAATTCTTCTCGTAAATTATTTAAATACCAACATCCCATTTTGATATTATACTCTTCATTATACAGTTTATCAGGAGAATAATCTGTCAGTTCCATTTCTTCAGCAATCCACTTACCAGTACCTTCTGTTATCTGCATTAATCCTAAAGCGTTTTTATGAGATTTTGCATCCTTTTCGAATCTGCTTTCTGCCATTATGACGGCAACCACAAAATAAGGATCCAAATCATTTTCCTTAGAATATTTTATAATTGCTTCCTTATGTCTAAAAGGAAAAATACACTCTTTTAGTAGATATTGTCCACTAAAGAAAGCAATGATTATTAAGATTACAAATGCAATCAGTTTTCTAAACTTCATGGATTCTCCTTTTTATTAAATTATTTTTAAAAAATCTATTATATCTTCCACTTGCTTTTGTGTCTTTGCAAGCTCCCCATTATTTTCTATTAATATATTAGCATACTCTTTCTTTTCTTCTAGAGACATCTGAGCGTTAACCCTACTTATTGCATCGCCATTAGACACCTTATCACGCAATTTTACTCTTTGAATTTGAGTGTTATTATCCGCCCAAACCAATATTACATAATCCATATCTTTATGAAGATTATTTTCTATCAAGGTAGGTGCATCAAGCACAACAAGCTTTTCACCATTTTTTTCATATCTTTCAAATGCTAAATTAATTTCCTTTATTATATAAGGTATTATTATAGCTTCATATTTTATTCTTTGTTTTGGGAATCTGAATATATGATTCCCAAATTCTTTTCTTCTAAATTGACCTCTCCAGTCAAAAAAACCTTCACCAAATTCACGCCTAACAGTATCAAGGATTTGTGGATAGTTATTCAATACCTGTTTTGCTACCAAATCTGCATCTATAACCTTAAATCCAGCTGCAATTAACATGCTAGACACCGTACTCTTACCTGTTCCAATGCCACCTGTTAATCCTACCTTAATCATTTTTATTCCTCCTTACTACTTAGCCTCATACCAAGTATACCCTTCATTATCATCTACCTCCATAGAAACATGAAGTTTTACCGCATTCTCCATTTCATCTTTAACTAAAGCTTTAACTAAAACTTCTTCATCCTTCTTAACATTTAATATAAGTTCATCATGAACCTGTAAAATTAAACTACTTCTTAGTTTTTCACTTTTTAGCCTATTATATACATTAACCATAGCTATTTTTATTATATCTGCTGCACTTCCTTGAATAGGTGCATTCATAGCTAATCTTTCTCCCAAGGCTTTTACAATTTTATTTGATGATTTAATTTCAGGTATAAATCTTCTTCTATTAAATATTGTTAGTACATAACCATCTTCCTTAGCCTTTTCAACAACTTCTTCTAAATAGGTCTTTATCTTTGGATATCTATCAAAGTAAATTTTCATATATTCTGAAGCTTCTTTTTTAGTTATCTTTAAATCTTGAGCTAATGAAAAGTCACTTATTCCATACACTATTCCAAAGTTAACCGCCTTGGCTCTACTTCTCATAAGTGAAGTCACTTCATCAATTGGTACATTAAACACCTCAGAAGCAGTCTTCGTATGAATATCACTATGCTCTTTAAAAGCTTTAATCATATTCTCATCCCCAGCCATATGTGCTAAAACTCTAAGTTCTATTTGAGAATAGTCACAAGATAAAAGTATATCCCCCTCTTTCTTTGGAGTAAATACTTTTCTTATCTCCCTACCCATTTCATATTTTATAGGTATATTTTGAAGATTTGGCTCAGTACTCGATAGTCTTCCTGTTGTAGTTACAGTTTGATTAAAACTAGAGTGAATAAATCCATCTTCATCAATAACATTTTTAAGTCCTTCAACATAAGTAGAATTAAGTTTTGTAATTTGCCTAAAGAAAGTTATCTTTGGTATTATAGGATGTTTATCCTGAAGCTTTTCCAATACATCTGCATTTGTTGAATATCCAGTTTTAGTTTTCTTAATAACTGGCAAGTCAAGTTTTTCAAAAAGTATCTTACCTAGCTGCTTTGGAGAATTTATATTAAACTCTTCTTCTGCAAGTTCAAATATTTCCTTTTGAGTCCTTTCTATTTCATCCTTAAACTTAGCTGCTAATTTATCCAACATATCTTTATCTATGTTGAAACCTTGACTTTCCATATATGATAATACAGTTACTAACGGAAGTTCTATTTTATAATAAAGTTCTTCCATTTCATCTTCTGTTATTCTCTTACTAAGAACACTATATATTTCTCTCATATAGGAAGAAAGTTTTACTAGAATTTCATGTTCTTCTCCCTTTGGATCTTCTCCTAAATATTGATTCACTAAGGCACCTAACTTATACTCTCCCTTTGAAGAGTCAACTAGATAAGCTGCAATGGCTGTATCAAATTCAAAGGATTTTAACTCTATATTTTCCTTAGTCAATATAGTGATTAATCCCTTTGCATCATGAATTACCTTTTTAATAGATTCATTTTCCATAAAGTCTTTAATTACTTTAAGTCCTTCTTCTCTAGTTTCATCTAAAATATCCTTAACAGCAATTTCTATTCCCTTATTTTTTGAACCTAAAATAAGCTTATCTATTTCTATTTTAGAATAAACTGAAGAGTTTAAAGTTGAATAAACTATATATGAAATTTCCTTTTCTTTAGAAAAAACCTCTTTCATTCCTTGTAAAGTATTAATAGTTTCAACTTCTATATTATCTTCTTCAACTTCTTCTAAACCATCGCTAAGTTTAGCTAATATACTCTTAAGTCCTAATCTAAATAACAACTTTTTAAGTTTTTCTCTATCGTAATTTTCTTTACTCTTAATCTCATCCAAATCTATATCTATTGGTACTTCTGTCATAATTGTAGCTAACTTCTTTGAAAAAATTGCCTGTTCACTATAAGTCTCTAAGTTTTCCTTTAACTTTTTACCTGCAACTTTATCTATATTGTTTAGTACTTCTTCAACTGACCCATAAGTTTGAATTAACTTAAATGCAGTTTTTTCACCAACACCAGGAACGCCTGGAATATTATCTGATTTATCTCCCATAAGCCCTTTTACATCTATAAATTGAGTTGGAGTTACATTAAATTCATCTATAAAAGTTTTTTCATCATAAATTGCAGTTTCAGTCACTCCTTTTTTAGTAATAACGACTTTAACATTTTTACTAGCAAGCTGAAGTGCATCTTTATCTCCAGTTACTACATAAACTTCGATATTGTTTTTTTCTGCTATTCTAGCTACAGTTCCTATTATATCATCTGCTTCAAATCCATCTATTTCATAAATATTAATTGATAATAATTCTAATATCTCTTTAATTAACGGAAATTGCTCTCTTAGTTCATCTGGCATCTTCTTTCTGCCTGCTTTATACTCATCGTATTCTACATGCCTAAAAGTAGGAGCTTTTCTATCAAATGCAGAAACTATGTAGTCTGGCTTAAATTCTTCCTTCATCTTTAATAACATATTGGTAAAACCATAAATAGCATTAGTATGAATACCCTCACTATTTGTTAATGGTGGTAATGCATAAAATGCTCTATTCATAAGTGAGTTAGAATCTAATATCAATAATCTTTCCATGTTTTCCTCCTATATTTATAACAGTTTTCCAAAATAGGGCAAACCATTATATATCCTTAGGTTTTATTATACTATTTTTCCTAACTAAAATCATTATTCATTTAAATTATAAAAAAAGATAATATTTTTAGCAGGACTATATCATTATATATTATGCAAATTCCAACACCTCTATCTAGTACAGAAAATAGAGAATTAAAAAAAGCATAGGTGATATTGGTCCCATGCTTTTTATTAACAACATTATTCAACTTCTTCTACAGCCTTTTCTTCAGCCTCTTTCATAGCTATCTCTGCTTGCTTCTCTAATAATTTTGCTTCTTCAATAGCCTTTTCGGCTGCAAGTTTAGCTTCCTCAGCTTCCTTTGCAGCTTTTAATGCAGCTTCCTTAGCTCTTCTAGCCTCAGCCTTTTCCTCAATTTTTTTTGCTTCTTCAGCTCTCGACCTAGAATTCTTTGCTAACTTCTCATCATATATTTCAACTTCTCTTTGAAGACCTTCTAGAAAAAACTTAAATCTCCTCTTCACTCTATTTTTGAAAAGAACATTTTGCATTATCACATTAAACCAAGAAAAGAATCCTTTAGTTTTATCTTCTTCTGTTAATGTAATCCTTGTAAAATTTTCATCTACTACTTCAAATTCATAAGTGGAATAATATACTCTATCATGACTTGTACTTGTGATTTGATATAATTCATTCTTTTTATAATCCGTAATTTCAACCTTCAATGTGGAATTTTGAGCAGAATACGCTCCAACCTTCTTTGTTACAGAAACCCCTATTGGGTTATTTTCATTAAATTTAGGAAAATCTCTTTTTGCAGATCTTACAAATACATTAAAAACCTTTTCAACTGAATATTTAATTATCGCTGAGTTTGAGAATGCCATATATAAACCTCCATTTTTTTATTCTTTTGCTATTATTATACTAATAAAGAATGCATAAGCAAAGCTTATGCATTCCTATATTATATAATTTTACACTAAATTAAGCATTTGTACTGTTTCCAGCATCATACTCTTCCTCAACACTTGCCATTCTATTTGAAACTATTACAAATGGAGCATATATAACTACAGCTAAAGCTAATAACGCAGCTGCAAGTATTGCTGCTTTAAAGTCTCCATTAGTAGCAAAGAAAGCTGAGAAAATTGGAGGACAAGTCCAACCTGGATCCTGAGAAATATAATCTACAACACCTATGGATGTAAAGAAATATGCAATACCTAGTAATATTGGTGAAGTAAGTATAAATGGTATAAAGTAAACTACATTCAAAACTATTGGTAAACCAAATATAACTGGTTCATTAATTTGGAATATAGCAGGAGCTGTAGCTAATTTTGCAAGTTCCTTAGATTCTTGTTTCTTAGAGAATATAAATATTGCAATTACTAATGCACCTGTTGCACCTGATCCACCTAATGAACCATAAACATCAACAAAGTTTCTAGTTAAAATATATTTTGGTTCTAATCCCCTTGATACCAAATCAGTATTCTCAAGTAGTGCTGGCTTATACATTGGTGTAAGAACACCTTCTGCTATATTCATACCATGTAAACCAAAGAACCATAAGAACTGTGCAATAAATATTAATAATATATACGTAAATGGTGATTGACCTAAACTCATCAATGGTGATTGAATAGTATCAAAAATCCAAGTTGGAAGATCTTTGCTGAAAACATTATTAAAGAAAACATTTATAAATCCAAAAAATACCAAAGTTATAGATCCTGGAATTATTGCTGCAAATGACTTAGACACTGCTGGTGGCACTGTTTCAGGCATTTTAACAACCCAACCCTTTTTAGTGATTCTAACAAAAATTTCTGTTGCTATAAAAGCAGTTATAATAGCAGCAAACATAGAATTTGCACCCATAAAATTAAGTGAAAATACATCTTTAACTCCTTCAACATAACTACCATCTTTCATTGTAAATACATCCTTAGTAAGGCTTGATGGTAATAGAGCAAAATATGATGCAACTGAAATTACAGCAGCCGATAAAGCATCTGATTCATATGATTTTGCTAAAGAATATGCAATTGTTACTAGTAATAATACGCATATAATCTTAAGTGTTCCTTGCTGAACAGCCCAACCAATATTTATAATCCATTTATCAAGAAATGGTTGTACAGTATCCTTCCAAAAACCTAAATTGTTTAACTGTTTACCTATTAACGAATCATTTGTCAAGAAAACGCAATTGATCATTACGGCAATAGCTCCAGCCATATTAGCAGTTAAAATAGCAATAAATCCATCTTTTAAAGCAACCAAATGCCTTTGACTACCAATTTTTTGTGCAATTGGTAATAAGAATTTTTCAAGTGATGCAGAAAGTTTGTCCATAAAATTCATTTTTTTCCCCCCTAATAATAATTTTGATATATATGAATGTTCTCTACTTAAATCTTTTACTCTTAGTAAAAAATCTAAACAAAAAATCATACATAGCAAATTTAATCATTTACATTTTTCTTCCCTAAAAATGTTAACCCTTTAAATCTCTACATAGTAAATAATTATTACTATGTTATTAATTTTAGAACATAATGTTTAAATCGTTTCTTTCAAATAAAGACTTTTTTTACCAAACATAAATAACCAACTAAAGGCTACCTTAAGTCCAGTAACATTTGATCCACAACTTAATCTTAATGTTTCATTGTTATTTATTCTCACCTGTTTAATCGGACTTTGTGCTCCCATACATTTCACATAAATCTCGTACTCTCCAGGTTTTAAGCTTATTACCTTTCTAGATCCATTGGATATAGAATTTACTTCTTTCTCATTTATAATTATTTTATAATCTGAAAGACTTTGTACATTTTGATATTCTCTAGTAAAAATGACATCTCCCATTTTTATCACCCTAATAAACTTTATTCTTCAATGTATTTTAAAACATCTGGCATGAACTTTTCAGTTTGTTTCAATCCAAAAGCCGATGGCTTAATTGAAATATATTTTATTCCTTTTGAATTTAATTCAGACTTTATGGTTTCTTCAACCAACATTACTTCTGGTGAAATTATAACTACTTTTATTTCTTTTGATGATATTTCATCAAGATAATTTTTATCCGTTGAATAAATCCATTCAATTGGCAAGTTATTTTTCACAGTATAATCATCCATGAATTTTTGAAACGATTTAGCTTGTCCAGTTCCTTTACTTATAACTAATACGTTACTCATTACTTTAAATCCCTCCTATTTAATATTCTACTTATATTAGTATATTGAATTACATTTACTATATTCTTGTTTTTATAATTATACCATTATATTTATATATATACTTTTTATGAATATATATGATATACTGATTATTTCTTCCATGAAAATCTTTACATACATATTCTATTACATTTTTTTAGCAAAGTAAATAGTTTTTAGGAAATTTTCGCGTTTTTTTACCTACCTTTTTTATTTATACCTACAAATTATATGCTCTGCATAATTAAATTTCATAACATTTATCATATAAGTTATATCTTTTTTCTATCAATAGAATGCAATTTAGAAAAAAACTGCCTCTTACTACAAGAGACAGTCTTTGAGAATACTTTTTATTAAATTATACTAAAATAATAAAAAAAGACCTCTTACGGTCTTTCTTCTTAATTAAACATCCTTATAGTCAACATCAATTGCCTCACTAGTATCAACATCGTCTTCAGCATAGCTTTGGGTATTAGTATCATACGTATAGCTTGCTGATTTATTACTATTTTTAATAGATTTGCTCTTAAAGAATCCATAAACTTTTAAAACTACATAAATTACAAACCCTCCAATAAGCAAGTATGGTAGTACCTTAAAAAATAGCCCTATAGCTAAAACTCCAATTAAAATATATAGAATAGGTTTAAAATCAATCTTATTCATATGCCTTACCTCTGCTCGTATTAATTATTTTATCTTATTATACAATTATAATTTGACGATATAAAGACAAAAATACATTAATATTTTCTTAAAATATCAACTTAAATACAATTCTATAAAGTCCAATTTCTTCTCTACTAACTCCAATCAAATTATATTTTCTTGAAAAATTCATCAAAATACTGCATTAGCTGCCATAGCCTGAGAACTCAACATCATCTTATACCCTTTTACAGTGAAAGGAGCTTAATATAATCTCATTTATCACCTTTTCCTTATAAATCTGTCTACTTAAAGTTCTTCTTTTTTTAAATGAAATCTAACGCAACATTTTTTAAAAAAGGGCACTCTTTCGAGCACCCTAAAAATTAAAATATATTTAATAAGCTTTATTTCTTCTTGCAATTTTAGGTAAAATAAGCCCTAAACCTAAAAGTACAAATGGTGTTGCTACATTTAATCCTAGTCTAAACCACCAATCTCCAGAAAATGTCTCCATACCTGTTGGGAACATCCCCATTATACAAGCAAAAGCAGTAAATACAAAACACCATACTCCAATTCCTAAAGCTAAGTTGTTGTTTTTAACAAATTTGTATTCTGATTTATATTTATCAGCAGCTTTCTTCAACGCTATAAACGCCAAGAATACCCAAAGATATCTAAGTGGCATTACAACTGAATTAAGTTTTAATAACCAATTAAACAACTCATTCATATCACCAATACCTAATGCTGGAACAATTATTAATATTCCTACCAATGTAGTAGTCATATAATATCCATTTATAGGTGCCCCATGCTCATTCACTTTTGTTAATGCTTTAGGTACAAAATTATCATCTGTATCTGCAAGCAATACTTTAAGTGGTGCATCTATTGAGAATACTAAAGCTGATATTTGAGCTGTCATATTTGCTATAGCATAAACTATTAAGAATACATTTCCTACTCCATAATATTCACCTAGCATCTTAAATGCATAGTATTGCCCATTCATCATAAGATCTTTTGGAATTGCGTTTGCATTAAACATCATTCCCATAGCTATTGATCCTAATATTGCTGATATAGTAACCATTATAGCCAGGACTATCATCCCTCTTGGAAATTCCTTAGTAGGATTTTTTGTATTATTTACATATGGTGATATCTTTTCTGCTCCACCAACTGCAAATACCAACATTGATAGAGTTGTAAGATAAGTAAAATCAAACTTTGGTACTATTGTGTCAAAACCTATTTTTGTAGTGGCTATTGACATTCCTGTAAGTGCAGGTGCTGTAATAACTAATAAAATATAAAGCATGGACATTACAAACGTTGCAGTTCCAGCTATTGTTCCTATTCTTTTTAATGAAGTAATACCTCTCGATGCTACCCATACAAAGAATAAAAATACAGCTAATATTATTGTTTGTGCTACCATTGTATTCATTCCACTAACTAAGTTTCCATCACCTTCAATAGCCCACCCTAATGCTATTAAAATAGCTTGAGGTTTTTGTGCTAAATATGGTATATGAACTACCCAGTATGTCCACCCTGCAAAATAAGCCAGTTGAGCTCCCATAGTTTCTCTTATCCATGAGCTTACTCCAGCTTTTCCATCTTTAAATACTGATCCAAGTTCACCAACCATTAAGGCATATGGAACAAAATATAATCCTATGATTAATACCCAAGATATTATAACTGTAAGTCCTTGATTTGCAAAATTGTTAACAACGTTACCAAATCCCCAAACTGCAACAAAGGCCATTAATGCAAGGTTATACCATCTTAATTTTTTTTCTTCTTGTATCATGTAATTCCTCCTATTATTATCTAATTCAAAAATAAAAGAACTGCATTTTACATTTTACCAAAAGTTCAACATCTTTTAAATGAAACGCTATTATTTTTAAATTTTTCACAAGTAATAAGTCATAGAGTTGAAAATTTAGCTACTATTATACAAAATATTTGCTGATTTAAATATTGTCTTTGACATGATTATTAATCTTTTTATCAATTTATTCTTCATTTAACTACTAAAAACAAATTCAAGATGCCTTAGCTGATTTTTTAATATAAAAAAAGAACTGGCTATATGACATAATCGACCAATTCTTTATTGATAAATATTTAATTTACCTTATAAAACTATTCACAAGCAACCTTTACTACAATCTTCTTAACCTTAGAAGGAGCATCTAAAGCACAGCATGGCTTATGCCCATCTTCTGGAAAGAAAATTGCATATTCACCACTATTTATTTCTAATTTAGAACTATGCTCTATATCCTTGAAAAATGCTACGTCCTTTTCCTCTAAGTTATTTTCATACATTTCTAAAGTTTCCACAGGAGCATAATACATAACTTCAGTACCTTCAATTACACATTGTATATCATAATATACATAATACTCCTATTATTTACAATATTCAACATCAATCTGCGAAGATCCAAGTATACTTTTTAAGATACAACTTTTAATTTCTTACAATATATTTCAATTCAGGCCTTCCTACATTTCCACAAGTGGGCTTAACCTCAACTTTATTAATCTCCTCAAGGTAATCCATATATTTCTTAACAGTTACATTGCTAATATTAATTTTGCTTGCTATCTCTCTTAATGTCCAAATCTCATTTGAATTTTCATTTAAGAACATGATAATTCTATCCAAAGTCCTTTGATTTAACCCTTTGGGAAGAACTAATTCCTTTTCTCTATTCTTTAGATTTTGAATACTATCTATATCTTCCTGATTAACTATTTTATCATTAACTAAAATCTCATACTTATTTTTATATTTTTTAAATGCTTCCTCAAATCTCGGAAATTCAAAAGGCTTAACTAGATAATCTGTAGCTCCATATGCAAAAGCTCTCTTTAACTCTTCAACACTATTAGCTGCAGTAATCATAATAACATCAACCAAATACTTCTTATCTCTCAGTGACTTTAAAATATCCAGTCCACTCTTTTTAGGCAAAAAGATATCTAGCAAAACCAAATCTATTTCTTCATTTATTAAGTTTGTAATTATTTCCTCCTCAGTAGTAACTGGGCCATATATTTTTATATTACCTAACTTTTCTAAATATCTCCTATTTATTAGTGATACCATAGGATCATCTTCCACTATCAATACTTTTATCATCAGTTTATTCTCCCTTTAAAATAGTTATAATAAAAATTTTTCCATCTTTATCTTCATCTATCTTTATATCCCCATTATAAAGTTCAACTCTACTCTTCACTAAATAGAGTCCCGTTCCTCTTCCTTGCCCCTTTGTTGATTCTCCCTCAACAAATATTTTCTCCTTTATTTCTTTGTCGATAGCTTTTCCATTATCCTTAACAATAATTTTAATTATATCATCATCTTCCCATAACGAAACTTCTACTTTATTCCGATCTTTTTCTCCAATAGTGCAAGCTTCAAAGG
Organism: Clostridium sp. HBUAS56017; assembly: GCF_007115085.1. Lineage (NCBI taxonomy): Bacteria > Bacillati > Bacillota > Clostridia > Eubacteriales > Clostridiaceae > Clostridium > Clostridium sp. HBUAS56017. Next base: position 55,274 of record NZ_SULK01000017.1, read on the forward strand.
CATTTTCTATTAAGTTACCTAAAATAGTTACTAAATCATAAGAATCTATAAAATTATGTTTTCCATATAAAAAAGAATCTTTTGTAATAACAAACTCGATATTTCTTTCCTTAGCTACAAGTTCTCTGCTAAGCATTAAAGCTCTTACATAGTAATCTTCAATATTCAAGAATTTTACTGTATTATTTTCTTGAACTTGTTGTATTTTTCGTATATATTTGATAGTTTCATCGTACTCTTTAAGTTGAAGTAACCCTACAATAACATGTAAGTTATTTTTAAATTCATGAACATTAGCTCTTAAATTTTTTACTACTTCATCTATCCCTGTTATCTCTTTTGCCACCTTATTAATATCTTCTCTATCTATTAGTGTAATAACAGTTCCATAATAGTTTTTCTCTTCAATAATAGGATTAAGTGTTACAAATATTCTTTTTCCTTGAATTATCATTTCTTTCATCGTAAAAGGTTTTTTTGCCTCAATATAACTCCACAATTTATCTATAGTCTTTACAGGAGAAAAATCTTCAAAAAGTCTATAACAATTATTATTTATATCAGTTATCTTATTTTCTTTATCTAGAGCAATTATTCCATCCTTTACACTATTTATAATAATATTCTTTTGATTATATAGCATAGTTATTTCTTCTGGCTCCATGCCAAGCATTGCCTTTTTAACTTTTCTAGCTAGACTTTTATGTATAACAATTGCAATAGATAATGATAATATAAGCAAAAATGTATAAGTTAAAGTAATCTTTCGAGTAGTTAGACTTATATCATCAGAATACTTTCCTACCATAACAAACCCAACTTGTTTACCATCGTACATAATAGGTTCAAAGCGTCTTAAAGTATATCCCATTGATCCTTCCATGGTTGAATAATAGCTAGTCCCTTTTTCAATAACTTCTTTATTATCATTGTTTACATATTTTTTCCCAACCTGTGTTTCATCTAAATGCGAATACTTTTCTCCGGTCATATCTCCAATAACTATTAAATCTATATCTCCAAGATCATTTATAAACTTTTTAGTGTATTCTTGTATTGACCCATCATTTTCTCTCTTATAAAGTTTTTCCTGTATTAAATTACTTTGACTCATATTAACAGCTGTAGTTTTTAAATTCATTTTTATTCTGTTCTCATTAGAGGACAGCTTATCTTGTAGAAACACTATATAAGATAAGACAAGTGGAATAAAGGTTATCAAAACGGCTGTTAAAATTATTTTTTTCTCAAAATTTATCTTTTTCATAAAACACCACCTTATAAAAATATAATGTGTATTTACAAACTTGACAACAAACATTTTTTTACTATTTAAATTACCCTCACAAGATCAAGGTCTTATGAGGGTAATTTATGAGTTTTTCAACTAAAACATTAAGCTATTTTATTTTTGCAAGTTCCTTCTTTTAAGTATTCTCTTAAATTTTCATATGATATACTTATCATATTTTCTAAAGCTTCATCTGTGTATGAACCCATATGTGGAGTTATTAAAACTCTTGGATATAGATTCGCTAACTTTTCAAATGTTTCATTCTCTAAAGTTTTCCCACTTAAGTCTTTAAAGAATACAGCTCCTTCTCCTTCAAGTACATCTGCACCGAACCCACCAATTTTTCCTGATTCTATTCCTCTAATTATAGCTTCTATATCTTGAAGTTCTCCTCTTGCCGTATTTACTAATATAGCTCCATCCTTCATCTTTGATATAAATTCATCATTTATTATATGATAATTGCTTCCCTTAATATATGGCATATGTATGGAAATAACATCAGATTGTGCTATTACATCATCCATGCTCATAAATTCAATAACTTCTTTTGCAGCATCACTTTGGAATATATCATAACCAACCACTTTAGCTCCTAGTCCTTTAAATAACTTTGCTGTAGTTAAACCTATTCTACCTGTTCCTAAAATCCCTACTGTGCAGTTTCTTATTTCCTTACTAAACATAAATTTATCTATAGTAAAGTTTTTATTACTTGTTCTATCCACTGCATAAGCTGTATGTCTTAATAACATCATGGAAAGTGAAACTGCAAGTTCACTTATAGCATTAGGTGAGTAACCTGGAACTCTTGCACATTCTAATCCTAAATCATTTACTGCTTCTAAATCTACATGGTCAAACCCTACTGTTCTTGTCAAAACATATTTAAGGCCATTATTCTTCAATAACTCTAAGTTTCTTCTATCTGCTTTACAGTTACCTCTAACCATTATAGCTTCAGCTCCCATAGCAACCTCTACGTTTTCATGTGTAAGCCCTGAAGTAACTAATTCTAATTCATAACCAAAGTCCTTATTTAACTTATGGAAATAAGGAACCTCTATTTCTCTAACACCAAAACAAACTATCTTTGTCATAATATTTTCCTCCTAAATTTAAAAATATTTAAATGCAAATTTGCTACTCTACATTTTTGTAGAGCAGCTTTGTTCTTAAAATATACCTATGTTTTTAATAACTTCTAATGCAACTATCCATATTGGCATAGCAATTACTGCAACTACCGTTGATAATAAAGAACAGTTTGATGTAAATACTGATTCTCTATCAAAGCTTATAGCATACGCCGCTGCAACTGTTGCTGTTGGTGCCGCCATCATTATTACTGTAGTAGCAACGCCTTCAAACGCAACTGGTAATATTCCTGTAGTATTTAAAACTACTAGTAACACTAAATTAATAACAGGTACTAAAATAATCTTTATAAGGCTATAACCCCAAACATCTTTTTGTGAAACTGCTTTTTTAAATGGAACTTCTGCTAAAGTAGCTCCTATTGCAAGCCATGCAAGTGGTGATGCTAATTTATCTAAATATGTTAATGGTGTATAAAGCCATGGTAATGTTTGGTCAATTCTTAAGAATCCATAGCTCTTAGTTCCATCCTTAACTGCTACACTTACTTGTGGAAGCATATCTTGGAATAACCATATTAATAAGCCGAATAATGTTGCTAAAATTATTGGATTTAAGAATATTTCTTTCATATTCTTCTTTAGGTTTTCCTTATCCATCTTTTTACCAGACATTTTAATAAATGCATATGAATATAAGAACACTCTATAAGCTATATTAAAGATATTTGCATACATAGTTCCTACTGCACCGTATACAGCCGTAACTATTGGTGTACCAAAGAATGTAGTTGATCCAAATATAGTTAGAACTCTATATACATCTTGTTTATCTCCCTTGACCTTTAAGTAAATAATCTTTGTTAGTACAATTAATATGATATAAATTGCAAATCCCCATACTAATATACTTAACCCCTGCTTAAGTTCTTTTCCATTTATATCTTTCATAAATGAAGTAAACGCTAATGCTGGTAATGATACTGTCATAACAACTTTTGTAAGCATCTTTGCACCTGCAGAACTCATTATGTCTTTTTTTCTCAAATAAAACCCTAAAAATATAATTGCTACTGATGATACTATAGCCCCTAGGATAGACTTATCCGTTAATGTTTTCGTCAAAATTTCTAACATTTTTCTCTCCCCTTTGTATTTTTTTTAACACTCTATTGCGTGTTATTTCATCTGAAGTTTTCTACAATTTTATTGTATATTCCACAAAATCCTACTTCAATTTATTTAAGTTTTTAAAGAGTTATTTAAGTTTTTTAAATAACTTCAGTTTTTTATTTAATAAAGTTTTCTTGAATTTTATAATAAAAAAACACCTTAGTAATCCATACTTTAATTGATTACTAAGGTGTTATAACTATTTTTATCTTTTTGAAATGAAAGAAAAGAATATTTTCTCTTTAAAATCTTTGTTTGTTAATTGTTTAATTATTAATCTAGATTTATAATCTAGATATTCTTTTAAAGGATCTTCAACATAACTTATCTCTTCTATATTTAATTTTTTCCCACTTAATAAATTTAAGCAATGAATTTTATGAGTTTGTATTGAAGAAAATCTTTTTAGTATTTTAAGAATTATATCAGAAGTTGGATTTTCACCATTCCCATATCCCACGATAATTGACGCTCCATATAATTCTTCTCTTAATCTAGATTTAGCACAATATTCTGTCAACATGAATAATAAAGGCATTAACTGAAGATCTTCTTTATCACTTAACTGCTTGAAATAAGCAATATTCTCAAACTTATAATCTTCATATTTTTCATTTTCACCAACAAATATCATAACATTATTACTATTATTAATATCTTTTATAAATGAAAATGTTTCGCTATTTAATTTATCAACTAATATTATTAAAAATTCATTTGTATTTTTATAATTCTTAATATGCTTTCTATTCTTTTCATTTATAAATAAAATTTCAAATTTATTATCATGAATTTTATGATATATTTTCCTAACCGATGAATTTATGCATAACAATTCGCCTTCATTTAAATAGCTAAAATCGTTTTTTTCCATTCCCAAACACATTACTTTATAATTCATTTACCCCAAAACTCCTAATCAAAAATATAATATACTAAGAGTATACACTTTTTTTATCTATTTTCACCATTTCATAAATAAATCTACAAAAAATACTTCATCAACCTAAATATTAAAGATTCATGAAGCATTATAAAACTTATATTTCTAATTCTTGATTTCTTTTATTTCCCTATACTCATTAATCCTATTATATACTTTTTCAAATATTTTAATTGATACTAAAGCCATTGATATTCCAACAAGCATACCAACTAAAACATCAGATGGATAATGAACATATAAGTATAATCTTGAAAATCCAATCGCTATAGCTAACAAGTATGCTACTATTCCAGCTCTTTTATTTGCATAATACAAGACTGTAGCAGCTGCAAATGAGTGCATTGTATGACCTGATGGAAACGAAAAGTCTTTTGGCTCTGAAATTAATAAATGTATTGACGTATCAACATTAAAAGGTCTAATTCTTGCTACTAAGGGCTTTATTCCCAAATTTCCAATAACAAAACATAATGCTAAAGCCCCCAACAGTATAAAGCCACTTTTTCTATGTTTATCACTACAAATCAGTATTAATGCTATTGCTATCCAAAGAGCTCCTCCATTTGCAAAGCTTGTAATTACAGGCATTGCTCTATCAAAAAGTGAATTAGATATATTATTATGAATGAAAACTAGTATTAAATCATCTATATTTTGTATAAACTGCATCCTAACTCTCCTATTCTAAAAATTTATATGTAATAAAAAGAAAATGAGCTACCTCAAAAATTAGCTTAACAAACTAAATTACTTTATAGTTTTACTGTTAAGAAATTTTGGAACAACTCATCTCTATTTTAAACTGCTGTTTTCTTTGAAAACTTATTTTTTATTACTGGTATAACTCCTGGCAATATTGATATAAATATTACACCTAATACAACTGTAGTGAAATTTTCTTGTACAAATTTGATATTCCCAAAGAAATATCCTGCCATCGATACAATTCCAACCCAAAGAGCTGCTCCTACTGCATTATAAGACAAAAATTTGTTATAACTCATATCACTTATACCTGCTACGAAAGGTGCAAAGGTACGAACTATTGGAACAAATCTTGCTATTACAATAGTTTTACCACCATATTTTTCATAAAAACCATGTGTCTTGTCTATGTATTCCTTCTTTATAAACCTGTTTTCTCTTTCTATAAGTTTATGTCCAAGCTTATTACCTATTAAATAGTTCAAAGCATCACCCAAAATTGCTGCTACAAGAATTACAAAAATTAAAAGAGCTATATTAAGTGCTCCAAGAGCTGCAAAAGCCGCTGCTGCAAAAATTAATGAATCTCCTGGTAAAAATGGTGTAAAGACTAATCCTGTTTCACAGAATATTATCAAAAATAGTATAGCATATGTTAAAGCTCCATATTCATTGATAACCCCACCTAAGTAAATATCTAAATGCAAAAAAATATCAATAAAACTTTTTAGTAAATCCATATACTCTCTCCTTAATTTTATTAATCCTAATTATATATAATATAATGCAATACTTCAATTATTTCTTTTTTTCTTAAGATTTTTTTAAATTTTAGTTCCAATTTATTCAAATACACCCTTTATTTTCTTCATCTTTTCATCATAATTTTTAAAATATTCTGCCCCACCTTCATCGATAAGTAAAATCTCTATGGATCCATCCATATTTTGATAATTTCCTATTAAATCCATTTTTAATCTTACCCTATTAATAAGTTGTTGATTATTACAAAAATATCTTATCATTTCTAAACTTTCTGTTACTATTTTCTGCTCTCGATTATTATAGCTTGTCTCTAAATCTAAATCATTAATGTACCATATAATATTATCCATAGCGTTTATTAAATGACTTGAATATGATGAATCCCAACCATAAATTACTTTATTATCTATCTTATTACTCTCTATTGACAAATGTTCTAAATTAGAATATCCATAAAGAACTCTAGCACTTTTATAAAGTTCTTGAACATCATTATCTAAATTCGATATATATTTTTTATTAAACGCCTTGTATTCATAAATTTTATTACTATTGTTAACTATGTACTCCCAAGACCTCTTCTTATCATGGGCTTTAATTGCAAAAAGAACTATAGAAAATAATAAAATAAATAAACCTATACCTTTTATCAACATTTTAAAGTTTATTTTTTCTCTAACTCGCTGAAATAATTCTGACTTTCCCATAAACTTTCCTTTCACTTGTAATTTTATTTATATCTTATGGTATCAACGAGCTATGTTAATGTCAACAAATAATATCAAGGGAAACCATTCCAAATAATACAACCTAAATATTTATTTTTTCGAATGTTGATTTCGGCTGTTTGCACATTGGGCACATATAATCCTTTGGCAATTCTTCAAAAGGAATATCCTCATCATATACATACTGACAAACGGTACATTCATAAATAGCTTTTCTCTCTTCATGATTTATCTTCTCTTTAGGTTCATCTAATGTTTTCCCATTATTAATCTTTCTATAGTATCCATAGTTCATATATTTTCACTCCTTTTTCTTATAATTATTTTAATAATGCTATCTTTTTTATTTTTACAAATTCAAAGCAATTTTATTCAAATTCAAGAAAACAACAGGAGTTGATAAATTTCCAGTATTCTTTTTAAATCTATTAACATCCTCCCTTATTTTAATAATTTCACAAAATGTATAGATTCCTCATCTAAATAACATTAATCATTTAGTAGATCTCTCATATATACTTCAATATCATTTCCTTCTGTATCCTTGAATTCTAGGACAAAATTATCATTTATTTTAGTTAAAGGAAAAACTATCTCTGCATTTAAATGTTCTAATCTATTAATTAATTTATTTATATCATTAACTTGAAAACTTGGTAAACAATTGTCTCCCCAGCAAACTTCTTCTTTAGCCTTTCCATTATTGAATAAACAAAATCTAAAACCCTTAATGTCAAATATACTAAATAATTCATCTCTTACCGAAACTTTTTGTTCAAGTAATTCTTCATAAAAATCAATAGCTCTCTTCATATCTTTAACACAAATATACAATGAATTTAATTTAAAATTTATCCCCATTTTTATTTTTCCTTCTATACTTAAACTTTTTTTATATCTTATCACACTTATTCCAAAAACTGCATATCAATACACAATAATCCACACAATCCATACTTATCTTAATAATAAAGCTGTGATATAAATTAACTCCTCTTATTTTATAAACTTACTTGCAAGTTTATAAACTTGATTAACTGCTTTCTTTGAAACGTCCCATTTTTCAAGTTCTTTCTTAACCAATTCTCCATGTTTCTTACTTATATCTTTTAATGAATTTCCAACTGATTTTCTAACATATTCACTTTCATCATCCTTTAAATTAGATATCAAATTAATTGCTACTTCTGGATTTTCATTAAAATACTCTCTACTTGTCCAAATTCTAAGTCCTTCAGTAACAGCTCTTCTTACATTTGGATTATTGTCACCTAACCACTCTTTAATTACTGGTAATGCTTTTTCATAACCTATATCCTTGCAATAGGTATCAAATGCTTTAGCTAGTACTTCTTGAACTCTCCAGTTTTCATCTCTACTAACCTTTTCCTTTAAAAACCTTAGTGCTTCCTCTAACCTACTAGCTATTGATCCACAAATAAATGTTGATAATTCCCTAACCTGATAAAACTCAGATAAATAAAACTTTTGTGCAATATTAAAACACTGCTCAATTGAATTCTCTTTCAAAAAAGTTTTAGATTCTCTTTCAATCTCTTTAAATCCACTTTCAATACCTTTAAGTTTTTCAGCTATCTCATCGTACAATTTTATCCCCCCAATATTAAATCATCCTGAATTATTACAATAAAATTATACTACTTTCTCTGAACTATATCTTTCTATATCTTTTTAATCCCAAAATATTTAATACGCAAAATACTACTGCAAATAAAAACAAAATTAAAAGATAAAATTGTATGTCTACAAAATTATACGACTTGATCATTATTCCTTTAAGTGCTTGCGCACCATAATATAAAGGCATAGCATGAGCAATTTTCTGAAGCCAACTAGCCATATTTTCAATAGGTATTAAACCTGTAAAAAATATTTGAGGCACTACTATAAGTGGTATAAATTGCATCATTTGAAACTCTGAATTAGCAAAAGTAGATAGTAGTATACCTAATGATAACGCTACAAAAGCTATAATAATATTCGTTAAAAGTAGCAATAAAACATTTCCTTCCATCCTTATATTAAGTATATAAATTGAAAATAAGACCACCACTACCGTTTGTATTACTGCAAATACTCCATATCCCAAAAGATAGCCAAATACTATTTCCCTTCTTTTAATGGAAGTTGCTAATATTTTCTCTAAGGTCTTTGAAGTTCTTTCTTTTAGAAGTGATATTCCTGAAATTAAAAACACAAAGAAAAATACAAAGAACCCTATTAATATAGGACTGATAGTATCAAAAAAAGATAAGTGTTCGTCTCCATAAATATATCTATCTTCAATTAAAATATTCTGTTGAACTCTTCCAATATTCTTATTTGCTTTTCCAGCCATTTCCTTTAAGGCTGTTACTTGAATTTTCCCTAAAACTCCTTGCACCTTTGCCCTAATTTGAGTACTATCAGTAGGATTACTATTCTCATAAGTTATATTCAAATTTTCATTTTCTTTACTAACAAAAGCCTTTAAGCCTTCCTGAATTATCTTCATTTTTAGATTTTTATTATCCTCATATTTTATTACCTCAATATCATTAGTTTCCAATTCTTTATTAAAATCATCACTGGTGTTATATACTCCTACCTTTAACCTTGATGTTTCATTAGAAGTAAATAGAAAGTTTACTAATGACAAAAGTATTAATGGAGCTAAAATCATAAGTGCTAATGTTCTTTTATCTCTTATGATTTGAATTAATATTCTTTTAACTAATGCTATAACTATCATTTTGTGTCTCCTCTACTATAAAATAAAAATCTCTTCAACAGTATTTACTTTATATTTTTCTTTTAACTCTTTTACACTACCAGTAGACATTATTTTTCCTTCCCTCATTAAAGCTAATCTATCGCATTTTTCTGCCTCATCTATAACGTGAGTTGTTATCATTATTGTTTTCCCCCTATCCTTCAACTCCTTTAATTCTTTCCATATACTAAATCTTAGCTTTGGATCAATGCCAACCGTTGGCTCATCTAATATAAGAAACTTAGGATCTTGTATTAGTGAAGCTGCTAAAGATAATCTTCTCTTCATCCCACCTGAATAATTTCCTACCCTCTTCTTTAGGTTATCTTCAAGATCAACAAGCTTGGATACATATTCTATCCTTTCTTCTATTTCTCCCTTAGATAGCCTGAACAACCTTCCGAAGAACTCCAAGTTTTCTTTTCCTGTTAATTCTTCATATAAAGCATCTGATTGGGCCATATATCCAATTTTATTAAGCACATCAATACTAGGAATTTTTTCATTAAACACTTTAATTTCTCCATTTTGTATTTTTTCCATGCCCATTATTGATTTAACTAAAGTAGTTTTCCCTGAACCTGATGGACCAATTAACCCTATTATTTCTCCTTCTTTCACACTTAAGTTTATCCCATTCAAAATTCTTATATAAGAATACTTCTTAACTACATTTGAAACCTTTGCAACCTCCATCTTTTCCTCCTTATGAACGTTTTATATTTGATTTTCTTATGCTAACTTCATTATATTAAATAAGGCTATATTAGCAATAATCATCTAAATACTATCTGTTCATTTATAAACACATAACAGTAATATGTCTAAAAAAGTATTATCATAAAAAAAATAGTTTGAAATCAATTAATTATTTCAAACTATTCTTTCTAATTCAACTTATGGCAACCTCATTTAATTCTAGAAGCTTAATTTTATCAATTGCAATTTCCCTTAGGGAACTTCGTTTAATTTTACCCGTTGATGTTAATGGGAACTCATCTATAAATTCAATATACTTTGGAAATTTATATCTAGATATTTTGCCTAATAAATGATCAAATATATCTTTCTCAGTTAACTTAAATAATTTTTTAGCCTTAATAAAAGCAAATATCTCTTCTCCTAATACTTCATCTGGAACTCCAACTACTACTGCATTTTCAATTTCAGGATGATCATTTAAGTGAATTTCAATATCCGTTGGTGATATATTTTCTCCCCCTCTAATTATTACATCTTTTAATCGTCCCTTAATATACAGATATCCATCTCCATCAATATATCCAATATCACCAGTATGAACCCAACCTCCAATTACTGTGCTCTCTGTAGCTTTTGAATTGTTATAATATCCTATCATGCAATATGGACTTTTTACATATATCTCACCTTCAACATTTGGTGATAGTATATCCCCTGTTTTCAAATCACATACTTTTAAAAGTACATGCTTAACTGGCTTCCCTACAGTATTTATCTTCGGATCATCTTTATCCTTAATTATAGTTTGTGTAACTCCTAATGTTTCAGTTTGTCCAAAATCGTTGCTTATTTCATTGATTTTAAGACCTTTCATAATATCTTTGATAAAGTTCTCTGAAGAAACTGCCCCAGCGATCATTCCCACCCTCAAACTAGACAAATCATACGCTTCACATTTGTTTAATAAATATTCATACATAGTTGGAACGCCATGAAATCCAGTACATTTTTCACTTTCAATTGTCTGAAGTGCAATGTAAGTTTTAAATTTTTTCATTAGTATTACAGTACTTCCAGCAAGAAGTCCAAGAAATGCTGTATAAAGTCCACCCATTATATGATGTAATGGCAGTGTAACTAAAATTTTATCCTTTGAAGTATAACCAAAATTTTTTATAAATGAAAGAACCCCATTTAAAACAGCACAATGACTAAAAACAGCACCTTTAGGAGTCCCTGTAGTTCCTGATGTATAAATAATTGTTGCGATATCACTTGGCGAAACATTCTTTGAAACATTCTCTAGCTCTTCATTTAACACCCTCTTCATTTGAGACATTATAATCCCTAAACTGAATAGAGTTTTCATTTTCACAGTAACTTTAAGATAATCAAACTTCTCCAAATCAACTTTTTCAATCATATCTTTATCACTTACAATTAATATAGTTGAATCAGATTGCTTTAACATATAATCTATTTCTGCTTCTGTTGAAGAGTAGTTTAAGCAAACTAATACAGCTCCTATTTTTAATGTAGCTAAAAACACTATAATCCACTCAGGTGAATTACATGATAATAGCGCAACGTGATCCCCTTTTTTTATTCCGATAGATATTAAACTCTTAGCTATGATATCTACCTCTTCTCTTAGACTTTTATATGTATATCGTCTATTATCCTCCACATATACTAAGGCTTCTTCCTCCTTAAATTTTTCAAAAATGTTATCCATATATGATCCTATAGTTTCATTAATTAATATCATGAGTAATGCACCTCTAATCCAAAATTTATTTATATATATTAATATTTAAACAACAAAGCCATATGGCTTGTACCTGAAGCAATAGTCCAAAACATTACATAATCACCTGGTTTAACTTTATTATTTTTTATTGATTCATAAAGAACAATAAACGGACTTGATGTACCAGTATATCCATAAGTATCACCTATGTAAAGGCTTCTGCTTTCACCTATATTCATAGTTTCCCTTATTTTAACGATATTGCTATATGAAAATTGTGAGAAACAAAACATGGAAATATCTTCAACCGATAGGTTATTTTCTTTTAAAATAGAATTCATATTATTTATTACACTATCAAACCAATGAATCTGATATGAGTCCCATTTAGCATATAAATCTTTCTTTTCAGCATCATACATATTAGAAAAACCGCATCTTGGAAATCTAATTTCATCTACAGCAATAGTTTGAGTAGATACCTTACAATCAATTACACCACAATCACGAGATGTTCTTTCTAATACAATTGCACAAGCTGCATCGCCATATTCTCCATAACATAATTCATTATCTGGATCAACCTGTGGGGTAAGAAAATCTGAGCCAACTAATAAAACTGTATTAATATCTGAATCTGCTTTCATATATCCATTAATTAAATTTAAAGCATAAGTCATACCAATACAATTTACATTCATGTCATGACATAAACAATTCTCTTTTCCACTAATTGCATTGTGGAGAATAAATGAAGATGGTGGACTTACATACTCAGGTAATACACTAGAAAATACAATCATATCAATATCTTCTCCATTTAAATCTGATGCTCTTAATACCCTTTTTGAAGCTTCTATCGCCATAGTTAAACTATTTTCCTTTGACGAATCTAACAAATATCTGTTCTTCCTCCCCATAATATCTTCAATAAAATGTTTTATATCCTTTCCAAGCTTTTTGAAATGTTCAAAGTAGTATTCATTACCAACAATTTTAGATCCATGATAAATTTCAATATTTCTTATTTGTATATTATTCATTTTTTTCTTATCTCAAATATAATCTGTATATTTCACAAAATATTTGGATAATTTTCACCTCCCATACATTTTTATACTTTAATACCAATATATCACACTTAAAAAGAAATGTCATTCATTAGATAATATAATACCATTTATTGAATAAATATGTTATAATGTAATAAATTGTATTAATGAGGAGGATATTTTATTATGACATCAAATAATTTAGGTTATTCTATTGAAAGGAAAGATGGAGAAAAAAAAGTAATAATTAGTTTTGAAGGATTTGCAAAGCCAGAAATGATTGAAAACTTTATGAAGGATTATAAATCTTTAAAAAATTCTGTTGATGTAAAAAACACTATTTTAATTCTTATTGGAGGGACTCTTAAAGCTTTTCCTAGAGACGCAGAAGATGATCTTATCAATATATACAAAGACTATACTGACTTCAAAAAAATTTTTGTTGTAAACCCTGAACAAATAGTTACAAAAATGCAAATAAAGAGAGTTCTAAAAGCAGCAAACATAGAAGATCATTTTGAATTTGTAGATTCTATAAACGAAATTAAATAATTATAGAATATAATTTAAAAGTGTATTAATGTATTTAATACATTTTACATATAAAAGGCTTCCTTCTTCAAATAGGTATTATTTAAAACAATATCTATACTTTATAGGACAAGCCTTTTTTATTTTTCAAACTTTTCTGCTCTTTATCTTAATTTCTTTTTATTGATTGTATATTGGTTTTACCATTATAATGAAGTCATACATATTAGTAGTATCATTATAATTAATATAATTTAGGAGACATGTACATGAATGGAAAAAGTGACAAAACTAAAAACTTACTTAAAAATGCCTTAGTAAAGCTAATTTCGAAAAAGGATTTTGAGAAAATAACGGTTAAAGATTTAACTGATGAACTAGATATAAATAGAGGTACATTTTATCTTCATTTCAAAGATAAATATGATCTGCTAGAACAAAAAGAAAACGAAGTTTTAGAAGAATTAAATAATATCTTAAATAATGTATTGAAAGAACTTCATTATGACTTTATACTACCATCAAAAAAAGAAGTGCTAATCCATATCTTTACCTCTGTATACACATATGTGGAAAAAAATTCTGATTTTATGAAAGTTATATTAGGTCCTAATGGAGATTTAAATTTTCAAATGAAAATTAGAACCTTTATAGAAAACTCTTTAATTCAAAATTTATCAATAAGTCATGATGCTGAAAAAATGCCTATCAAATATATAGCTCCTTTTGCTTCCTCTGCTCAACTTGGTATCATTCAGAAATGGATAAAAAGTGGAATGAAAGAAACACCTGAAGAGTTAGCACAACTTGTAAGTAATATTATATTTACCTTATATAATGGAGTATTTAAAGATATTATTACGTAATGTTTAAAAAATACTATAATTATCTTAAATATACAACTTTAATTTCTATATCCTTGACATATTTTCACTTCTGCTTTACATATATTTTAATATAAATATATGTATCATTATGGCCTATCAAAACTTTTTCCAAAAACCATAAATATTAAGGAGTGTGAGTATAAATGCAAAATGAAAACACTAGCTCAATATCTAGTTCTGAAAACATGCCTATTCTCCATGCATTTAATTGGTCTTTTACCACCATAAAAAATGAATTAGAAGGTATTTCTAAGTCAGGATATAAATCTGTTCAGGTTTCACCAATTCAAGGAACTAAAGAACCAAGCACTGATCCCTCTAAATGGTGGCTATTATACCAACCAACTAACGAATCAATAGGTAATACTCAACTTGGAAGTTATGATAATTTTATATCACTTTGCTCCGAAGCCTCTAAATATGGAATTTCTATTATAGTTGATGTAGTTATGAACCATATGGCAGGAACAGGCGACTCATTATCATCTGACCTTGATCCTAATTTTAAAAATCCTAATTACTATCATAAAGATGGACAATGTACTGATTGGAATAATAGACATGATATAACTCAAAAAGGTATTGGTATGCCAGATTTAAATACTCAAAATCCTGAAGTCCAAAACAAAGCTATCTCATTCTTAAATCAGTGTATAGATGCTGGTGCAGATGGATTTCGTTTTGATGCTGCAAAACACATTGAAACTAATCTAGGTCTTGATTACAACCAGCCCTGGTCTGGGAACTATTGGAACAATGTTCTAAATAACTTAAAAAACAAATCAAATCTATTTATATACGGTGAAATACTTCAAAGCAGTCTAGCAGATAATACTTCTGCCTATGAATCCTTTATGGATATCACTGCCACTTCTTATGGATATACATTAAGAGATGCTCTTCGCTCTAACAATTTAAGTCTAATTAACCCAGATTCAATGAAAATCCCTGCTGATAAAGCTGTTACCTTTGTTGAAACTCATGACACCTATGAAGATGGCACAAGTAGAGATTTAACAAATACTCAAATAAAATTAGGATGGGCTATTATTGCATCTCGTGCAGGTTCTACTCCTCTATTTTTCAGTAGGCCTACTAGTTCAATAGGTACTGAAGGCGATCCATTGTGGAAAGATCCTGATATAGCTGCAATTAACCATTTTCATAACTCTATGCTAAAAGAAAATGAATATCTAAGATGGACAAATAATAATTCAACTATGATTATTGATCGTGGATCTTCTGGCACTGTAATTATAAATGCTGGTTCAAGCACCTATATTAACTCCCCAACTAATTTGAGAAATGGATGTTACAAAAATCAAGGCAGTGACAATTGCACATTAACAGTTTCAAGTAATGTAATTAATGGAAATATACCTAAAAACTCAATTATAATTTTATCTAGCGAACAACTTAACAAAGATATAGTTTCCTTGATTCCTTCTATTCCAACTGTAGGTGGAAACTTAATAATAACTTATAACGCCTTTTATGGAAAACTAAGTAATTCTTCTAATATGAATCTACATTGGGGATACGATGGTTTTAACAAGGTTACTAGTACTCCTATGACCTCTATTTATAAAAATATATGGATAGCTACTATAACTGTACCATTAGAAGCTGCAACTAGATTGGATTTTTGTTTTACCGACGGTAGTAATTGGGATAATAATAACGCCAAAGATTGGCACGTGCCTATTAATTAATTTTACAAACTATCTCATAATTAAAAAGTAAATTTCACGATTAGTACAAATATTTTTTATTTCCATATAATAATATAGGTAATTTTTAAAATTTAAGGAGATATTATGCAAACTCATATAGTTCAACCAGGAGAATCAATTTTCCAGATAGCTACAACCTATAATTCTACAGTATCAGCAATTACAAAAACTAACGAAATTCAAAACCCTAATAAATTGGTAGTAGGTCAAGCATTGGTAATTCCTATAATAGGGAGCTATTACTGGGTTGAACCTGGGGATAGCTTGTACAAAATAGGAAGTAAATTTGGAATAAATTACAGAAAACTTGCTGAAATTAATAGAATTTCGCTAATTCAACCTTTGCCAATTGGATTAAGATTATATATTCCTGAAATGCCTAAAACAAGAACTGAAATAAATGCATACGCTCAACTTGCTGGTGGGAGTATTCCAGCTGAATTAGAAAAAACAGATGGAGAAGCTGCACCTTTTTTAACATATATTGCACCATTTAGTTTTGAAATTAAAAGGGATGGATCATTTGAACCTCCTATATTAGATGATCTTACTTCTATTGCTAGTAGCAACAATGCAACCTTGATGATGGTCCTCACTAATATTGAGAAAGGAACTTTTAGCACCTCCCTTGGAAGAGTTATTTTAACCGATGAAAAAGTGCAAGATGCTATAATTGACAACATCCTTCAAGTAGCTAGAAAATATAACTTTAGTGATATTCATTTTGATATGGAGTATTTACCTCCGGAATTGAAAGATAATTATACCAACTTTTTGATAAAAACAAAAGATAGGATATCCAATGAAGGCTTACTTCTCTCCACAGCATTAGCACCTAAACTAAGTGCCACCCAAAAAGGTACATTATACGAAGCCCATGATTACAAAGCCCATGGTAAAATTGCTGATTTTGTTGTATTAATGACTTATGAGTGGGGCTACAGTGCTGGTCCACCAATGCCTGTGTCCCCAATAGGTCCAGTAAGACAAGTAATTAAATATGCCTTAACAGAAATGCCAGCTTCTAAAATTATGATGGGACAAAACCTTTATGGATACGATTGGACACTTCCTTACGTACCGAAGAAAAGATATGCAAGATCTCTCAGCCCTCAACGTGCTATACGAATTGCCTCAGAAAATAATGTACCAATTAATTACGATTATACTGCTGAGGCTCCTTATTTTAATTACAGAGATACAACTGGTAGTAATCATATTGTATGGTTTGAAGATGCACGTTCAATCCAAGCCAAATTTAATCTTGTAAAAGAACTAGGTTTACGAGGTATCAGTTATTGGAAACTAGGTCTTTCGTTTCCTCAAAATTGGCTCCTTATAGAAGAAAACTTTGATGTAGTCAAACGCTAGAATATTTTATAAATTCTACGGAAAAACTATATCTGTTACTAAAATTATAAAAGGAGAATTTAATTATGAATAAAGAACGTGCAAAAACAATTGCTTCCTCAACAACAATGGCTAATGTAACATATAATGGAGCACAAGTTTATATTGAAAGTGTCGATGACAATAAGGAAACTGCTTGTATCCATCAACTTGGCCAACCTACAAACAAACAAGAGGTATCTTTAAACTCTCTAATAGAACAATAAATAGTAAGAAACTAGAATCCAATTTAGACTCTAGTTTCTTATTTAAACTCTTTACGTTAAACTTTAAATTTATTTACTTCCTCTATCATTTCATTAGTCATATTATTAAGTATTTGTGCTGAAGCAGCAACTTCTTCTGTTGAAGCATTCATTTCTTCTGCTGATGCTGAAATTTCTTCTGCTGATGCTGAAACTTCTAGTGAAACTGAAGATAATGCATCTATTCTATTCAAAATAGCCTTTTTATCATTTTCTATATTTTCAGCCGAACCTTTAACTGTTTCAATCTTAGGAATTACTTCATCTACTGCTTGTATTATCTTCTTGAAAGATATTATTGAATTGTCTATAGTTTTAGCTTGATTCATTATTTCATCATCCATTGTAATTGATTCTTTAACTATAGTGTCAGTATTATTAGATATTGCATTAATCAATTTACTAATGTTCTCTGATGACGTTTTTGATTGTTCAGCAAGTTTTCTTATTTCCTCTGCAACTACTGAAAACCCTTTTCCTGCTTCTCCTGCTCTAGCTGCTTCAATGGCTGCATTTAGTGCTAATAAATTTGTCTGCTCTGCAATACTATTTATTAAACTTGTTATTTCATTTATTTCATTTATATCTTTTCCAAGTGCCATGATTTTACTATAAAATTCTTTAAATGAATTGCTCACATTTACTACAGATTGATTTAATCCGTTCATTTCACTACTGCTATCATTTGCCATTAAACTTATTTCTCTAGAATTTGAATCTACAACATGTATTTCCTTAACCATTTCTGACAACTTATCACTAAAATCATCAAGAATATCTGTTATATTTATTAAATCCTCAGATTGGGTATTTGTTCCTTTTGCAACCTCAGAAATTGTTTCTGTGACATTTTGCGATACACTTGCTATCTCTTCTGAAACAGAGGATAAATTTTCTGATTGAGCATTAATATTGGAAGAATTTTCTTTTATTCGCTTAATCATCGTTCCTAATGCTTCTTGCATTACCTTCATTGAGTTAGTCATATCCCCAACTTCATCTTTTGATTTCAAATACTTAGGAGAAACTTCTTCACATAGATTACCTTCTGCTAACAATTCTAAATGTTTTGAAGTTGATTTTATTCCTTTTGTTATATTATTAGCAATAATATAAATAATAGCAGCTCCAATTACTACAAATATTGTAGATGCTAACACAACTGAAACTTTCAAACTGTTTAATTCTGATAATATTTCACCTTTTTCTACGACAATACCTACAGACCAATCAGTTCCACCTACTGGTGCATAACCTATATACTTATCTTTCCCATCATATTTATATTCACCTATTCCTGTTTCTTTAGCAATCATCTTACTTTGAATATCTGCTAAAGATTGCAAGGCAGAATCTTTTTTTGCATCCTCAATTACATTATTCATTTGTAACACTAAATCTCTATTTGGATTAGCTATAGTTGTCCCATCTTCTTTTATCATGAACCCAGTTCCTGTTTGTCCAAATTTAACTTGATCAGTTAATTCACTTAACGCATTACCATCTCGTGTTTCAACTAATACTCCAACAATCTGATTATTATATCTAATAGGTGTTGCATACAAAACAGATACAGAGTTATCTGTCTTAGTCACAATTGGATCTGATACATTACTATTACCACTTAAAGCCTTTTGAAAGTATTCTCTATCCTTAATGTTAAAAGTTTTTCCATCGCTAGCTTTTGCCTCTCCGTTTATATCTGCAATATTCATTCTAATGCTTCCACTTTTTTTAACTTCATCTAAAAGAATTGTTCTCTTGTTCTCCCACGAATTGTTAGGATTCTCTATATCGTCTCTTGCAGCAACAGCCTCTAAGTAACTTAATCTCCCTTCAATTCTTCCTTGAATATTACTCGCAGTTTGTTCTGCAATTTTAGGGAGTGTTTTTCCTATATTAGACGTTAATGCATTTGATGAAATAATAAACGAAATTCCTCCTAGCCCTATACATATAACTCCTATTAATGCCCCCAAAAATACTATTAATTTTCCCTTTATACTCCTCATAATCTACTCCTTCATTTAAACTAGTATATCAAGATACTTAATCATCTTTAGTGTCAATCTATACTTGATATCAATTTCGAGTTGAATATCTAATATTCAACAAGTAAACCCTTTTTAATACTTTTATAATTATATTATCTTTTTCTTCAAAACACAACGCTTATTTTGTCGAAATTAGCATTAAAAACCACAACCTTTCTTTTTGGGTAAATAGTATCTTATTGATTAAATTTCTCTTTTATTTATATCTATAAGTTTTTCTCCAAATATCTACAAACTAAAATAACCTAGAACAATACTAATATAAGTGTTGTTCTAGGTTGTGGAATGAATAAAAATAATTTTATTTTATTCATCTACAGCTTCTTTTCTGCCACTCTTCTTTTCCTTAAAAAATGTAATAACTCCAGGAATAAGCGAAATAAATATAATAGCAATTAATACATATGAAAAGTGTTCTTTAATTACTGGTAGATTTCCAAATAAATATCCACCACCTAAAAATAAAGTAACCCATAGAAATCCGCCAAATATGTTATAAGTAATAAATTTGGAATAACTCATTTCCCCTATTCCAGCTATAAAAGGTACGAAAGTTCTTATTATAGGTATAAATCTTCCTACTACAATAGTCATTGAACCATGCTTTTCATAAAATACATGAGCTTTTTTAAGATATTCTTTATTTATAAATCTTACATTTTCTTTTTCTAAAATTTTAACTCCAATCTTTTGCCCTATAAAGTAGTTTACTGTATCTCCAATTACAGCTGCTGAAAAGAACACTATAAATAATGTTATTAATTTCATATCTCCTATAGACGCTAATGCTCCTGTTGCAAATAAAATTGAATCTCCTGGTAAAAATGGAGTAACAACCAATCCAGTTTCACAAAATATTATTATGAATATAAGAGCATAAGTCCATATTCCATAGTTTTGTATTATTACACTTAAATATTTATCAAGATGTAATACTACGTCA
Source organism: Clostridium sp. HBUAS56017 (assembly GCF_007115085.1). Classification (NCBI taxonomy): domain Bacteria; kingdom Bacillati; phylum Bacillota; class Clostridia; order Eubacteriales; family Clostridiaceae; genus Clostridium; species Clostridium sp. HBUAS56017. The sequence continues at coordinate 76,062 of NZ_SULK01000017.1, forward strand.
ATAAAATTTTCAATTAAACTCATTTTTTTCTTCCTTCCATGTGATTATTTAATAAAAAATTAGAGGACATCCCTAATAACCTTAGGAATATCCCCATAATCTATTTAATACTTGAAATATACGACGTAAGCTTGTCTCTTAAATCTTCTCTCTTTAACGCAAAATCTATATTAGCTTCTAAAAATCCAAATTTATCTCCAACATCATATCTTTTACCTTTAAAACAGTAGGCATATACAGCTTCTCTCTTAGCAATTTCCTTTAGTGCATCAGTTAACTGTATTTCTCCTCCTCTTCCAGGCTCAATTTTTTCAAGCACATCAAATATACTAGGTGTTATTATATATCTTCCCAAAACAGCTATATTAGTTGGTGCTTCTTCTTTTTTAGGTTTTTCTATCATATCTTTAACCTTATAAACATCATCTTCAATTTTAACACCATCTATTATACCATATTTAACCACGTCTGCCATATCTATTGGTTGTACTCCTAATATAGTTGTTTTATATTGATCATATGAGCTCATTAGTTGCTTAAGACAAGGAACATTACTATCTACAATGTCATCTCCTAACATTACTGCAAAAGCTTCATCTCCAACAAATGTTTTTGCAAGGCTTACTGCATGACCAAGACCCCTCGGCTCTTTTTGGCGTATATAATATATATCAACTAAATTGCTTATATTTTGCACTAGTTTTAACAGTTCCTCTTTATCATTATTTTCAAGCTCATCTTCAAGTTCTACTGATTTATCAAAATGATCTTCTATAGCTCTTTTATTTCTTCCTGTTATTATTAATATCTCTTTTATTCCAGAAGCTACAGCTTCCTCCACTATATATTGAATTGTTGGCTTATCAACTATAGGTAGCATCTCTTTAGGCTGTGCCTTTGTTGCTGGTAAAAATCTTGTACCAAACCCAGCCGCTGGAATTATTGCTTTTCTTATTTTCATATTCTCAGAACCCTTCTTCTATTCATTTTAGTTTTGGCTATCAGTAAAGGATTTTAAATCATAAAGACTTCCTTCCATTCCACCAAATCTATGATTATTTTGACTTGACTCATCTTCAGCTTTTAATTCATTACTGACTTTATTTGAGTCGCTCCATTCACTACTATCAACCTTTGTACCAACTTCTTGAACCCAATTCATGATATCACTTGAATTTCCTCCTTGGCCTCCTGTCATTACATATCTAATCTCACCATTTTTAGCTAGTTCCTTAAATTCATCTAAAGTAATTACCTTATCTGTTCCAAAGAATCCACCAAGCGCCATTACTGATTCATCTGTTTTTATAATTATCTCTGAAGCACTACCATTAGTTGATGAAGTTACAAGGATATATTTTTCATTTGTTTTATTTTTTTGTAAGAATTCTATTAATTTCGAAGTGCTACCACTTGATTCATGTGAAGCTCCACCCATCTGTCCCTTTTGACCTTTATTTGACATTAAGCTCAATCCAGCTGATGGAAAACTTCCTGCCATCTCTTTAAAAATAGCAGTAGCAGAGCATACTGCTGGTGAAATAAATAAGCCTATTAATGCTGTAGTTATTAATATCTTCTTAAATTTCATAGTATCTTTCTTCATTAAGTTTAAAATAGTAAGTCCTATGGAAGATATAAAACCTAATGCTGCAACTGCTATCATAAGTATCTTAGCAATGCTTACTGTACTATAATAATAAGAAAGTAATAGTACTTGAACTCCTCCATTTACTGCAAGAGCTCCTGGTAAAAACCATGATTTCCAGCCACCTTCTTTATATAAATTCCACATAGATACTGTTCCAATTCCAAATAATGCTGCTATTGGTGCTGAAAGCATTGTTAAATAATACGGGTGGAATAATCCAGTCGTAAAACTGAAGTATATAAATTCAGGCAAAAGCCATGCAAACCATAATACTAATGCTTGCTTTCTTCTATTGTCTATTGGAAACTTTAATTTTTCTTGTATCGCTGCTGCTATAAATCCGATAAATGCTATTGGGAATAACCAAATTATTTGATCAGATAAACTATTATTTGAGAAAAGTCTTGTTAAGCTCGCTGGTGTATCCTGTCCTCCCATTTGTCCACTACCACCTTGACCACCTGGTCCACCTTCTCTAGATCCTTTTCCATCTTCGCCTTGTGATCCTCTAAATTGACCTCCTGGACCACCTTGCATTTGACTATTTTCTCCACTTTCGTCTGGTGGTGTTTGCATATCTCCATCTTGATCTGGCGGTATTTGAATTTCTCCCATATTACCATTACTACCTTGGTTTTGCATCATTTCACTATTACTTCCGTCTTGCCCAGGAGGTTGCATTTCTCCACCACCTCCACTAGGTCCACCAGATGAAGATCCACTAAGTCCTAATCTTTCCAATCCATTATGTCCAATAATAAGTTCCATTTCAGTATTATTAGTACTACTTCCTACATAAGGTCTGCTTGAAGTTGGTACTAAATCTACAACAAAAGCCCAAGAAAAAGATACCACTACTAAAACAACTGTTGATAAAATTAAATGTACAATTCTTTTTTTAACTGAAACTGTTCTTGAGATTAAATATGTTAAATATATAGCTGGTACTACCATATATGCTTGAAGCATTTTTATATTAAACCCAATACCAACAATAGCTAAACTCATTAAAAGATATGATAGTTTTCCTTTTTCAGCAGCTTTAGTTAAAGCTACACAAGCTAATAATAATGCTAAAACAAGTAAATTATCACAAGTATTATTTCTGCTTACTGCTACAAAAACTGGTGTTACTGCAAGAGCTAAGGCTGAAATTAAACCTGCTGCTGTTCCGAATGATCTCTTAACTAAGTAATATATAACACCAACTGAAATTACTCCTGCAAGCGCTTGTGGAAAAATTATACTCCATCCACTATATCCAAATATCTTAGCTGAAATAGCTTGTATCATAAACCCTAGAGGCGGCTTATCAATAGTTACAAAACCTGTTGGGTCAAATGCTACAAAGAAAAAGTTTTTTAAACTTGTTGTCATGCTCTTTACCCCAGCAGCATAGTACTCATTAGCATATCCATCTATACTTAAGTTTGTAAAATTTAAAATGCAAGATAATATTAAAATTAATCCTAGCATTATCTTTTCTTTCGTTAGTTTAAAATTCTTTAATTTTTCCATTATTATTTCCTCCCGTTATACCTTCTAGCTAAATACCCATAATTTATATCCGCAAAAATTTGTTACTTGAGCTATACATGTTACTAATACCTTTGAAATATACAGATTTAAATTTAAATTTGTTACTAAAAGCTTCATGGCTACCATAGTTATTATTAATGAAACTAAATTAACTACAGTAAACTGTACAAGCTCATGAACTGTTTTTTTACTGGACCTTTGATCATCAAATGTCCATTTTTTATTTAAGATAAAACTATTAATAACACCAAAACTATATCCAAGTACTTGACTTAAAATATAATTTACTCCAAGTAACTCATTAGAAACTATAAATACCAAAAAATCTATTAAAGTATTAGTTATTCCTACAAGTGAAAATTTGCTTACATGTTTAAGTTTTCCGTGAAATAAATGCTTTATATCATCAGCTTCTAATTTCATAAGCTTTGTTAACCTCCTTTTTATTTACAATATTATCTACTATATATAAAGGTCTGTTTTTACTTTCATCAAAAATTCTGCCAATGTATTGTCCCATAACTCCTATAAATACGAATATCAACCCAAACATAATAAGGTTAATTGATAAAACAAAACCTAAATTCAATATGTTAAGGTTCTTAACTATATCATTTATGATTACACCAATAAATGAAACAAATCCTATAAATAACGACAAACCTCCAATATAGTTTGCTATCATAAGCGGTTTAAATGAAAATGATGTTACTCCATCAAAAGCTAGTTTTAACATTTTTTTTAAAGGGTATTTTGTTTCTCCTGCAAATCTTTCCTGTCTTACAAATTCTACTGAAGTTTGATTAAATCCAAGCCAGCTAACAAGTCCTCTTACAAATCTATTTTTTTCTGGCAAAGATATTAAAGCATCACATACTCTTCTATCAATAAGTCTAAAATCTCCAGTGTCAACTGGTATATCAACTGTTGTCATACTTTTTAAAAGTCTATAATAAGTCTTTGCTGTAAATTTTTTAAAGAATGTTTCGCCTTCTCTTTTAGCTCTTTTGCCGTATACTACGTCGTATCCTTCTTTCCACTTTTTAATCATCTCTAGCATAACTTCTGGTGGATCTTGAAGATCTGCATCTATTACAATAACAGCTTTTCCTTTTGATATATCCATTCCTGCTGTTATTGCAGCCTGATGTCCAAAGTTTCTTGAGAAATTAACAAGCTCAATGCTACTATCCAGTTCACAAATTTCTTCAACTATTTTTTCTGTCTTATCTATACTTCCGTCATTTACAAATATAATTTCATAAACTTCTTTAGTTGATTCCATAACTTCCTTTAATCTTCTGTAACTTTCTCTAATTACAAGTTCCTCGTTAAATAAAGGGACTATAACAGAATAAATAATTTCCTTCTTCATTTTCTATTACTCCATTCATTGATTATATTTTTATACAAATTCGTCTAACTAACTTGTATCTCTATGGTGTTAATTATAGAGATGAATTGTTGTACTAATATCAAAAGAATATGTGAACTTTGTGTGATAATAATAAAAAATTGAGAATATAGCATTTCTCATGCCTAAATTCTCAATTTTCCACTACTCTAATTATTCATTTTTTAACTTCAAAACTACACTTTGTTAATTGTGTCCTTTACATTATCCTCTAGCTGCGATGAATTATGCACTAAATTCCATCCTATCTTAGCAAGATAACCAAATAACAATACATTTAAAAGTGATGCCATTATAAGTGTAAGTCCATAAGTCAATCCATTCATCAAAAATGAATTTCCACATAAAATTTCATAAGTATTTATAAATATTGTAATGCTAAATCCAACAGCTAAAAGTAAAAATCTCTTATCTTTTTGATATATATAAGCTAATACAGCTAAAGCTGCAGCTGGGAATAAATATCTTTCATGCATTCCCACTGAAAAAGTGAATACTCCTGCAATTTGAATTAATGCTGCTAATGGAGCAAACTTAATAGCATTTCCTTTCGCATAGATATACCAAGAAAATAAAGTTACAAGAACTATAAATAACATTCCATAAGTATGATAACTAAATATAAACAATGTTGATTTATTTTTTATATAATTAGCTCCAATTAAACTAAAGAAGTTAAATCCATTAACAGATGCATATGGATACTCTGATATTGTATTTGAGTATAAATTAAAAATCCATAATGGGCTTTGATTAATTGAAAATGGAATTATAATAATTAGTGCGGTAACAATGGCTACTGCTGCCATTTTTAATAACAACTTAAAATCTTTTCTCCTTACTATTTCAAAGAAAAGTATTGGAAGATATATAATCCCTTGCGGCTTCATAAGTACACCGACAGTAAATATTACAGTAGATAATATTATTTTATTCTCTGACATTAAATACACTGCAATTATTATAATCATTGTAAAGAAAGAATCTACTTGCCCCCATAATGCTGAATTAATAAATACAGCTGGATTAAATATATAAAATACTGCAAGCAATGTACTCATCTCTGAAGATATATATTTCTTAGCTAATTTATAAATGATATATGCTGTTACTATATCTGCTAGTATTGATGGAATTTTAATTAATAATGTACTATATCCACTTAAACTCGAAATACTTGTAAGCTTTCCTATAAAGCATAAAATATAAATAAAAAATGGTGGGTAATCTGCTGCTCTAGATCCTGAATAAAATTCTGACAAACTATTTGCTGCTTTAGTTGCCCAAGTTTTAAAGAAGTTAAGATCAGTTGTATAGCCTTCTACTAATACTCCTAAAGCAATCCTTAAGAACAACCCAACACCTAAAACAGTAAAAATTATTAACTTTTGATTTTTAGGATCTACCTTTATCTTTTTATATTTCATAATAAAATAAGCACCTATAGCTAAGCCAAAAAATATTATTGAGTATATTACAAGTGATGCACCATAACCAGAATTATCATTTTTACCTCCTGAACGTTGCTGCATGAAATTTTTAATTTTTGACCCACCATTAGAGTTTGATTCTTGATCTTGCCCTTGTGGTGGCTTATTTCCATCACCTCCTCCATTTGGCATTTGATTTCCTTCATCCTGTCCAAATGATGGTGTTTCTTGACCTTGATCTTCACTACTTGAATCGTTTAATCCTTGCTTTTGTCCATCTATTGCAGATGGAGCTTGTCCTTCACTTGAAATTTCACCTTCACCCATTGATGGTGGAGTCTGTCCTCGATCCATCTCCTTAGAATCACTTGAATCCGATTTTTCCATACCATTTGGCATATTTCTTTCACCCATTTGAGTTTCGATTACACTTTGACTATTACTATGATTCCATATTGTATATCCACAAAAAATTCCCGAGGATATTAGTAGAAAAACTAAGCTTATCTTCAAAATGTGCTTTTTAAAAAACATCTTCTATTCCTCCATTTTATTTAAATATTAATTATAATGCACTTACAATTCATACCTCATTATAGCTATGAATTGTTGCAATATTATGGAATAATTATGTGAACTTTATGTGATTGAAATTTATATATTATATTACATTCTATTAGGATACATAAATTACAAATATCTAATTACAGAAATAGTCAATATATAACATAATATAAAGCTAAACAAATCAATGATAGTTAAATATTTATATAACAAAAAAAGGATAGTTTTCACTATCCTTTTCTCAATTACCTGGCAACGTCTTACTCTCCCACACAGTCTCCCATGCAGTACCATCA
>NZ_SULK01000018.1:0-82350 GCF_007115085.1 Clostridium sp. HBUAS56017
AGGATTTGTTAGTCTAACACAAACATATCAAATGATGCATTAAATTCTAATGAACCGCCGTATACCGAACGGTACGTACGGTGGTATGAGAGGTCGGTAGATAAAATAATTATCTACCTCCTACTCGATTAAGCGTGTTATATTTGATTATGCAGTCAATCTTATTCTTATTTTATTCTTTTATTTCAAACCAATCAGGTGTTTTTTCAATTGAATTCCAAAGGTTTTTAGGTATATGAAGCTATTTTAGTTTTGAAATTTTGAGTTTTGTTGCAATTTCATTTTCTTTATCATTTGCTACTAGCTCAGTCCAGTTAGGATTTATAATTAATGTTTTACCTAATGCGATTAAAGGAATAGTATCTTTTACAATTTTAAGAATGGATTCAAGTGTTATTTTTTCATCTTTACTGTCTACAGGTTTTGCGGAAAGAATATTTTCTAATGAAGCATGTATATAATCTAAGTCAAGTTTAATTAACCGAATTCATCTTTTATTATAGTATGGAGAGAAGCAGTTTTGAAACCGCTTTATTACCTACATCATAAACTCTTTCATTGTAGTAGTTTAATTAATCATCAGAAATAGTTCTATATTCGTTACTTGACCAAGTTGTCATAGATGCCATTACTAATCTGTTTCTAGTAGTAATTCTACATGGGAATTTAAAAGTTTCAAATAAATTATTATACTTCGAATTCATTCTTTTGACTCCTCTTTTGAATATTTGCATTATTTTTTATTACTTCTAACCTCATGTATTATTATTTCTTCTTCGATAATGTTTTTATTTCTGTTTATTTATCATAGTTGCTAAAATTGCAAATTGAGTTTGTTGATATTTTGTAGATTTTAATCCAATAAATAGAAAAAAAGTAATAAAAATATAAAGTGTAAAAAAATATAGACGATATTCATATAGAGAGGAGAATGATAATATGAACAATAAAGAGACAATGCTTAAGTTGATTAATTTATTAAAGGGAAATGGGAGAAAGATTTTTGCAATTATTATTTTTTTGCTTATTTCTTCACTAATAGCTATAATTTCTCCATTAATTAATAGGGGCATTATGGACGATGGTTTTTTAAGCAATAACAAAAATGTTGTGATTTTTTATTCTATTCTTGCATTAGTATTAGTAATTATAGATAATTCGATAGAGTTGTGGAAAGAAAATGTGAGAGCAACTTTAAAGGCAGAAATTACATATAATCTTTTTAATAAGTCATTTCATAAATTAAGAAGGATAAATCTTTCAGAACTTAATAAAACAAATAATACTGAACTTTTAAACAATATACATAATGATATTTCTAATATATCAATGGTGGCTGATGGAGTTTTTTTTATTACCATAACACAAATATTTAATATAATAGGAGGAATTATAGGGTTATGTATAATTAGCTGGAAATTAACCATATTAGTTATATGCTTTATTCCTATAAAGTTTTTTGTTGCAAGGAAATTAACAAAAGAAAGAAATCAAATGGCAAATCACTATATGACAGGATATTCTAAATTTGCAAGGTGGTTTGGAGATACTTTAGGTGGGATAAAAGAAGTAAGGATATTTGGATTATTTAATAAAAAAATAGGAGAATTTAATGATATGCAAGGCAATGTCATTAAGCTAGAAAAGAAAATGACTATGCAAAATTCTTTTAACCTTGTATTTGATCGTACATTACAATCTTTTATTACAACTATATTATATATTATTGGTGCTAATATGGTATTTGACTTGAACTTAACTGTTGGAAGTATAGTTTCTTTTATTTCTTATTCTATTTATTGTATAAGTCCTATATCAGCAGTGCTTAATTTAGGACTAGTTCTATCAAATATACTTCCTTCAACAAGAAGATATTATGAGTTTCTACAAATGGATTCAGAAGAGGAAGAAAATAAAAGTACGGTTTCTTTAACAGAAGAGATGATGAATAATCCACAAATTAATTTTCAAAATATATTCTTTTCATATGATGGTGAAAGAGATATTTTAAAGGATATAAGTTTTCAGATAAATCCAGGAGAAAAAGTAGCATTAATAGGGTTAAATGGATCAGGAAAGTCTACTATAATTACCTTGTTTATGAGATTTTATAGAGCATATAGTGGAAAGGTTCTTCTCAATGGAATGGATATTAATAAAATAAATATTGATGATTATAGAAAAAATGTATCTATAGTTTCTCAGGATAGTTATTTATTTAATGATACTATTAAAAATAATGTTTGCCTTTATAAAAACATTAAAGACGAAAAGTTTCAACAAATTTTAAAAGATTGTAATTTATATGAGTTTTATGAAAAACTTGATGAAGATTATAAAATAGGAGAAAACGGACGTTTACTATCAGGGGGACAAAGGCAGAAAATACTTATAGCTAGAGCTTTGGCTACTGAGAATAATATAATAATATTAGACGAAGCAACCTCCAATATTGATATAGATACAGAAAGGCAGATTAATGAATTGATTATGACAAAACTTGCAGATAAAACTATAATAATAATTAGTCATAAACCAAATGTGTTAAAATATATGGATAAAATAATAGTTCTAAAGGATGGAGAAATTAATGCTATTGGAGATCATGATGAACTTTTGAAAGAAAGTAAGGTTTATAATGATATATTAAATAATAGATAAATTTACAAAGTTACTATAGGAAAGAAAATTATATTTAAATACAATTGGCAAATTTGTGATTTTAATATATACTATTTAGTAGATAGGTTTCAAAAAAAGAGAGGTATTTTTGTGAGTGTTTAGTATCTAAAATAGTTAATTAAATATTAATTCTAAAAATGGTGGAGTATACCATTTATTTGTTGTGGAATTAATTATTACTATTAAAGATACAAGTCCACGAATTTACTTTATAAGGATAATACAATTATCTCTATTAATTGTTGAATTTTAAGCTGTGGAAGTATCCATAGCTTTTTTATTATACAAAAAAGAAATCTATCAAGATTTCGTAGGCTTGTAGTGTAATAAAGATATAAGGATGGTTTAATAGAATGAATAAAGAAACATTAGAAAAATTACATTACTACGAATTAAAAGAAATAATAAAAGGATATTGTGTTAGCGGACTGGGAAAAAGATTAATCGATAAGCTAGAGCCTAGTACTAATATAAAGATTATAAATAAAAGATTAAATGAAACATCAGAGGGAAGAAGATTACTAGATGCATCTTATATTATACCACTAGAAGGCATTTCTAATATTTTACTTCTTATAGAAAGTATGGAGAAGGGAGCTTCCTTGGATCCCAATGAATTAATTACTATATCTGATTTTTTAAGAGGATGTAGAAAGGTTAAGCAATTTATGAAGGATAAAGATGGATATGCACCTACATTAAGTTTTTATGGAGAAAATATTTCTGATTTAAGTTATTTAGAAGATGAAATAAATCAATCTATCACAGGCAGTATGGTAGACTCTAATGCTAGCAAAGAACTTAAAAAAATAAGAAGGCAAATTGATATATGCGAAAATAAAATAAAGGAAAAATTAGATAGATTCCTTAAAAATGGCGAAAACAAAGAGTGTATTCAAGAGTTTTTTATTAGTCAGAGAAATGGAAAATATACAATTCCTATAAAATCAGCTTATAAAAATAAAATTCAAGGGACTGTTATTGAAACATCATCAAAGGGAACAACTGTGTTTATAGAGCCAGAAGTTATTGGGAGATATACAAGTGAGTTGTCTATATTAAAAGCAGAAGAGGATGTTGAAGAATATAGAATATTATCTACTCTAACAGATATGCTTTTTGAAAGAATAAAGGATTTAAAGATGAATCTTGAGGTTATATCTGAATATGACATGATTTGTGCTAAAGCTAAATATAGTAAAGCAATAAATGGGATAAAACCTAAAATAAATAATCGTGGATATATAAAGATTATTAAAGGAAAATATCCTCTTATAAATAATAGTGTTCCATTAGATTTTGAGATTGGTGAAAATTATAGAGGTTTAATAATAACTGGACCAAATGCTGGGGGAAAAACTATAGTATTAAAGACAGTTGGACTATTTACTTTAGCAGTACAGTCGGGATTCCATATAGGAGCTGTAGAAGGAACCGAGTTTTCAGTATTTCAAAAGATATTTGTTGATATTGGTGATAATCAAAGTGTTGAAAATGCCTTAAGTACATTTTCGTCCCATATAAAAAATCTAGCTGAAATAATTAGGAAAAGTACAAAGTCAACATTGCTATTATTTGATGAAATTGGCAGTGGAACAGAACCAAATGAAGGATCAGCTTTGGCTATAGCAATATTGGAAGAGTTATATCATAAGGGCTGTATTACTGTAGCAACTACTCATTATGGAGAAATAAAAAATTTCTCCAATGAACATCCAGATTTTGAAAATGCAGCTATGGAATTTGAAATAGAAACTTTAGAGCCATTATATAAACTTAGTTTAGGAAAAGTTGGAGATAGTAATGCATTGTATATTTCTAAGAAGATGGGATTATATAATTCAATTATAGAAAGAGCAAGAATATATATGGATACTAAAAATTACAATTACAGTTTATTAGAAGAGAGTAAGGTTATAAAAGACAAGGATGAAGAAATAGAAGAAGAGTTTTTAGAATATTCTATAGGTGATAGAATTATTCTTTTAGAAAATAATGAATCAGCAATTGTATATAAAGAAAGAGATAAGTTAAACAATATTATTGTATTATACAATAAGGAATTTATTCAGGTTAATTGTAAAAGAATAAAATTAGAAATAAAGGCAAGTGAACTTTATCCAGAAGGTTATGATATGAATCAGCTCTTTATAGATTTTAAAGAAAGAAAACTGGCAAATGACATTGCTAGAGGGTCTAAAAAAGCATTAAAAAAAATAAAAAAGAATAGTAAATTATAATAAGTATTGATTTTAGTTATAAAAATTTAAATTATATGTATTAGAAAAAGCTGAAGCATTTGCTACAGCTTTTTTATTTTAGATACAAAGATGTTGTTTACGATGCTATTAAGGTATTTTACGTAATAATTATGGACAAAAATTAGAAAGTGAAATAAAATTCTTATGGAAGTTTGTGTTATATTTAGTCAACAATGTACAATTAACAACTGGTAAATATCTATTGAATATCAAATTGTCAAAATATATTGATGGGAGGAACAATTAAATAAACAAATGAGATAATTATTGTATCAATAGATATATAGACTTCAGATATTTAATTCAAGTGATATGAAAACGATTGCTGAAGAACTAATGAAATTGTGAGGAAATAAATATGAAGTTAAGAAAAAGTTTGAGTTTTATTGTAGTTTGTTCTATGATGATGTCAGTATTTGGTAGTGTTGTGAGTGCTAAAACGTCAGATATTAAAAAGATAGTTGTTTCAAAAGATGGAGGCGGTGATTATACTACAGTTCAAGAAGCTATTAATGCGGTTCCTGATAATAATACTTCTTGGTATATAATAAATATTAGAAATGGTGTTTATAAAGAAGTAATCAGAGTGCCTGAGAATAAAAAGTTTATTAGTTTAATTGGAGAAAATGCAGAAAAAACTGTATTGACATATGATAACTGCAATAGTGTTTCAGGGACAACAGAGGATTGTACCAGTACATTTTTAGAAGGTGATGATTTTTTTGCTAAAAATATCACATTTGAAAATTCATTTGATTATAATAATTCACAACTAAAAAACAAACAAGCTGTAGCTTGCGAGCCTATGGGAGACAGGCAGGTATTTGTTAATTGTCGATTTACAGGTTATCAAGATACTCTCTATGTAAGAAAAGGCAGACAATATTTTCAAGATTGTTATATAACTGGACATACTGATTTTATATTTGGTTCTTCAACAGCTGTATTTAAAAATTGTGAAATAAATTCAAAATATAAAGAAGGTGCAAGTGTAACAGCACCAAGTACATTAACAGAGAGCAAGATTGGACTTGTATTTCTTGATTGTAAATTAACAAGTGATCCTAATCAACCAGCTAATTCTGTATACCTAGGACGCCCATGGCATCCAAGTTATGTAAAGGATCCAGTATGCTCAAGTGCTACTTTTATACGTTGTGATTTAGGAGAACATATTAATATTAATGGCTGGACAAAAATGAAAAATGTAGATCCAAGTACAGAAAGACTTAGTGAATATAAAAATTTTGGACGAGGGGCTGTAATTAATTCGTTTAGACCACAACTAACGAAATTAGAGGCAAAGCAGTATAAAATTAAAAATATACTAAAGGAAAATGATTCGTGGAATCCTGAGAAAGTAATCTTATCTGCGGAGAAATGAAGGATATAGTATATAGTATATAGTATATGGTTATAAGGAGTTGTATAAGAATGACTTTGCAATTATTCTAATTACAACTCCTTTTTTACACAAGCAGGTTCCATAATATTGGTTTTTGTATATAATATGATAAAACTTGATTAAATTGTAAAAAAATATTATAATGAAATTGTGAAAATACTAGTATTTACACTAATTCCAAAATATATCAAGTGTTTTTGATTGGATTTTTAGAAGAAAATTAGGGATTAATGTACATTAAAGTCAAGATAATTAAAATATAATTAAGGATGATGTATATGCGTAAAAAAATAATAATTTCAACTATTTTACTTGTTTTTGCACTAAATTATGTTGGACAACCTGTGTATGCAAGTGAAAAGATGAGCACACAAAATGATGATTCAACTTTATATTCAGTTTCCAAATCATTTAATACTGGATGGGTGATTATTGGAGGAAATACTTACTATTTTAACAGTAATGGAGTTATGCAAGTAGGTCTTAAGGTGATTAGCGGAAAGCAGTATTATTTTGATACTAATGGAATTATGCAAACGGGTTGGCAAATTGTATCCAACAGAAAGTACTATTTTACAGCAGATGGATCAGCACAAACTGGTTTTTTTGCAATAGGATATGATACTTATTATGGTAATTACCTTGGGCAAATAGCAGTTGGTTTACAAACTATTAACGGAAAGCGTTACTATTTTGATGCTAATGGAGTTATGCAAACAGGCTGGCAGGTAGTAGGAAGTAGTAAATATTACTTCAAAGCAGATGGATCGGCACAACTAGGTTTTTTTACAATAGGAGGGGATACCTACTATGGTAATTCTTTTGGACAAATAGCAGTTGGTTTACAAACTATTAATGGAAAGCGTTACTATTTTAATGCCAATGGAGTTAAGCAAACAGGTTGGCAAGTTGTAGCCAACAGAAAGTATTATTTCACAGCAGATGGATCAGCACAAATAGGCTTTTTTACAATGGGAGGGGATACCTACTATGGTAATTACCTTGGACAAATAGCAGTTGGTTTACAAACTATTAATGGAAAGCGTTACTATTTTGATGCTAATGGAGTTATGCAAACAGGCTGGCAAGTAGTAGGAAGTAGTACATACTATTTCACAGCAAATGGATCAGCACAAATAGGTTTCTTTACACTAGACTATAATACTTATTATAGTAATTCCTTTGGTCAATTAGTAAAAGGAATACAAGTTATTAATGGAAAACGTTATTATTTTAATGATAATGGAATAATGCAAACAGGTTGGCAAACTATAGGAAGAAACACGTGTTATTTTATGGCAGATGGTTCTGCTGCGACAGGATGGGTAACAATTGGTGGTATTTCTTATCATTTTGGACCTACAGGTATAATACTTAAAAATTAGATATTAAGTTTTTTCTATAAGCTAAGTTACTAACTAAAGGTTTATAGTATATAAATAATGAGCTGTTGCATTTGAATTGCTCTAAGGTAAGTAGAAAGTTCCAATTATGAAGTTAATGTCTGATTTCAATATTCAGTTGGAGTCAGACTTTTTTTTACTTTTCTGTGACCTCATTGTAATTTAATAAAAAAATAAAAATATAATATGTATTGTACAATTGTTGTAATTGGCTATGGAGTTATTTTATCTATATGCTAATACAATCCTCTATAGCATAAGCTTCCAATGATGGACTAGAAGAGGAAAATATTTTTATAATAAGAGAGGAGAATTTAATGGATAATTTAAAAATTAAAATGAAAGAAAAAATAGGGTATGCATCAGGGGATTTGGCAAGTAATTTAATATATCAAACTATTTCAATTTACTTATTATTTTTCTATACAAATGTTTTTGGGCTTTCTGCAGCGCAAGCAGGGGTGATGTTTTTAGTAGTAAGGTTTATAGATGCAATTAATGATCCAATCATAGGAACTTTAGTTGATAAAACAAATACTAGATTTGGACGGTTTAGACCATATCTATTATATGGAGCAGCTCCTTTTGCTGTTTTAGCTTTTCTTTGTTTCACTACTCCTAATTTTTCAGAAACAGGTAAACTAATTTATGCATATGTCACTTATGTAGGACTTTCAATTACGTATACCTGTATTAATGTTCCTTACGGGGCATTAACATCAGCTATTACAGATGATAATCAAGAAGTTGTTAGCTTGACATCTGTAAGAATGTTTTTTGCTAATTTAGGTGGGGTAATTGTTTCATATTTTGTTCCAGTACTTTCAGGATATTTTTCAAAGTCTTTTGGACTTTCAGGTGGTTGGCAAATAACAATGGGTATTTTAGGGATAGCAGGTGCAATTTTATTGTTATTCTGTTTTTCAAGCACTAAAGAGAGAGTGAAAAGTGTTAATCAGGATCATAAAATTAAGTTTTCAGATCTTTTTGAACAATTTAAAACTAATAGACCTCTTGTAGTGTTAAGTATCTTCTTTGTATTGATATTTGGTATTAATTCAATTAATAGTTCAATAGGAATATATTATGTTACTTATAATGTTGGACGACCTGATTTAGTACAATGGTATACAGTATTAGGTTCACTTCCTGCATTTATATGTATACCACTAATTCCTAAAATTAATAAAAAGATTGGAAAAAAAGCATTATTAAATATTTCACTTGCCATAACAGTAATTGGCACATTATCTCTTTTAATTATACCAACTGATATGGTTGGATTAATATTAATTTCACGTGTTATTACAGCAATAGGTTCTTTAACTGCTGGTGCATTTATGTGGGCATTGATTCCTGAGACTATTGAATATGGCGAATACGTTACAGGAAAACGTTTAAGTGGTTTGATTTATGCTATTATTGGATTTTTCTTTAAATGTGGAATGGCATTAGGGGGAGCAGTACCAGGAATTATATTAGGAAACTTTGGATATGTAGCAAATCAAGCCCAGTCATCACATGCATTAACAGGCATACTAATAACTGCAACAATCGTTCCGGCAATACTTATGGTATTAGCTTTAATAGATATTAATTTCTATAATTTAGATGATAAAAAATATAAAGAAATTGCAGCTAATTTAAAAGAAAGAGCTGAATTAAACATAGAAGGGAAGAATTTATAAGTATGATTAAAAATCCAATTTTAAAGGGATTCAATCCTGATCCAAGTATTTGCCGTGTTGACACAGATTATTATATTGCAACTTCAACATTTGAATGGTTTCCAGGGGTTCAGATACATCATTCTAAAGACCTTGTTAATTGGCATCTTATTACACATCCGCTAAAGACAACATCACTTCTTGATATGAAGGGAAATCCTAATTCTGGAGGGATATGGGCACCAGATTTAAGTTACCATGACGGAAAGTTTTGGCTAATATATACAGATGTAAAAGTAACAGATGGTATATGGAAAGATTGTCATAATTATTTAACTACATGTGAAAGCATTGATGGAGAGTGGAGTGAGCGCATTACTCTAAATGGATCAGGATTTGATGCATCTTTATTTCATGATGACGATGGAAAAAAGTATCTTGTAAATATGTATTGGGATCAAAGAATTTATCATCATAATTTTTATGGTATAGCTTTGCAGGAATACTCTGAAGATGAAAAGAAATTAATTGGTAAACCTAAAATCATATATAAGGGAACTGATATTAAGTATACAGAAGGACCTCATCTATATCATATTGGGGATTATTATTATCTTTTTACTGCAGAAGGTGGTACAACTTATGAACATTCAGAAACTGTTGCTCGTGCAAAAAATATAGAAGGACCATATGAGGTAGATCCTGATTATCCATTGTTAACTTCTTGGCACGATCCTAGAAATCCATTGCAAAAATGTGGTCATGCATCCCTCCTTCATACACATACTGATGAATGGTATTTAGCTCATTTAGTGGGCAGACCACTGCCCGTAGGAAATCAACCAGTCCTTGAACAAAGGGGATATTGCCCACTTGGACGTGAAACTTCTATACAAAGAATAGAATGGGTAAATGGCTGGCCAAAAGTTGTTGGAGGCAAACAAGGGTTAGTTAATGTTGAAGCACCTAAGATTCCAGAGGTAAAGTGGGAAAAAACTTATAAGGAAAAAGATGATTTTGATAGTGAGAGTTTAAATATTAACTTTCAATCACTACGTATTCCACTTACAGAAGATATAGCATCGTTAAAGGCAAGAAAAGGGAATTTAAGATTATATGGTAAAGAATCTTTAACTTCTACATTTACACAAGCATTTGTAGCAAGAAGATGGCAGTCATTTAAGTTTGATGCATCTACAAGTGTATCCTTTGATCCAGATACCTTTCAACAGGCTGCAGGGTTAACATGTTATTATAATACAGAAAATTGGTCTACTATACATGTTACATGGAATGAGGATAAAGGAAAAGTAATTGATATTGTTTCTTGTGACAATTTTAATTTTGATATGCCTCTTAAAAATGAAGTTATACCAATTCCAAGTTATGTTGAGTATGTGCATTTTAAAGTTGAAGTGCGTGTTCAAGGTTATGAATATTTTTACTCCTTTGATGGAATTGATTGGGTAAAGATACCTGTTACTTTTGAATCTAGAAAATTGTCTGATGATTATATAAGAGGGGGAGGATTTTTTACAGGAGCCTTTGTGGGAATGAATTGTATTGATATCACTGGAAGTAATAAAGCAGCTGATTTTGATTATTTTTGCTATAAAGAATTATAACAGTTAGACTTAAAAATGAAAATCACTAGCATAGTAATACTAAGCTAGTGATTTTTTTCATGTAATGGAACTAAAAATGATATAGTTATCTGTAACAAATGCCAATCATTTAAGTTATATTAACTAGGTACATAATTACTATAAGGAATACGAATGGTAACTCCGCTATCATCAAATTTATATGTTGTTCCATCAAGTGGATTTTTGTTTAAAGCTAAATTCATTCCAGTAATGTAAATAGCTTCAGCCATAGCGTGAGCATCTTGAATAATAGTACCTGTCATAAATCCTTTTTTAACAAGTTCTCTAGCTTCAGGGACAGCATCAACACCAACAATTGGTATTGTTCTTTCTTTATTTCCATTGTTATAGCCAAGCCTTTGTAGTATTTCAATGGCACCTATTGCCATGGTATCATTGGTTGAAATTATGGCTTCAATTTTATTGCCAAATCGTAAAAAGAGTAACTCCATTAATTTTTTAGCTTCCTCTTTATTGTTCCAATCACTATAAGCTGAATCAAGTTCCATAATATTTATCCCTGAATTTTTTATTGTAAGAACTGAATACTTAGCTCTGGCAATTGCTTCTAAATTATCTTTTTGTCCTTTAAACATGATATATTGCATTATATTGTCTTTGTTTTTGTCAATAATTGATTTCTTTTTATTCCATTCATCAATAAGGATTTCTCCTTCTAGGATACCTGCTTGCTCTAAAACAGTTCCTACAAATATAGCCTTGTAATAAGATTTAATAGGGTTTCTATTAGGTGGTTCTCTACTAAATAAAACTATAGGAATATTATGTTGTTTCACTTTATTAATTACTTCTTGTGAAGCATTTAGGTCAACTAGTTCTACTAATAAAAGTTTGAAATTTTCATTTTGTAATATTTTATCAAGAATTTTATTTTGTGTATCTTGTTTTTCGTTAGAAGAAAAAAATTGAAATTCAACTTTTCCTTCAGTTTCCTTTTGAATGTTTTTTAAATTATTAACGACTTCACATATAAATAGACCATTAATGTCATATACTATTACTGCTACCTTGCAAGGATTTATCCTCAATTTAGATTTGCCAAGTTTCATTTTGACACAAGTTTTTTGCAGAGTAAGCCAATTACTTGTCCATGTCATATTCTCATATCTCCTAATTTAATTAATAGATTAAATTAACAATTATTTTTAATATTATGCATTTATTTGGTATAGTGTTACACTATTATCTAAAGTTTTAAACAATAATTTATAGAATTTTTGAAAGAAGAATTATTTGAACCTCTTGGTATTAGAAAGACAGGATTTTTGATAAATTCGCAAAAAGAAGACGTCTTGTAAAAAACTATGCAGATGATATAAAAAGTTATGGCTGTAGTTATATAAACTGCAGCCATAATTCCTATTTATTCAAAATATCCATAGCTTCATCTCTATAAGAATCCATAATATAAGGGATCTTAGTAACTTTTGTACATTCTTCAGTAAGACTCATAAGGTCTTTTCTAGATAAAGAAGGAAGATTGAAACATCTTGTTCCGGCCATAAGTTGTTGTAGCCCGACTTTTATTTTATCAGAATAACTATAAATACCAATAGCTCCAAGAGGAATGTTTTCTATTTCTTTAGATCCTACTAAATTCTTAACTTTTTCATAGCAAACAAAAATTTCTTCAGGAGTTTTACCAAATTCACTAATTGTTTTAGGAAGATCATTAGATTTTAGCCATTTATCTATATTTTTACCTACCATACCAGGGATCATAAGAGCCCTTCCCATACAAACTGCTTTCACAAAAGGTGAGCCTAGAGCTAGTGCTTTAAATACTCCATCTTCAGAAGAAAAACCTCCAGCAAAAGCAACGTCGGGAACCTTTTCTCCTTTGTCTTCCAAAATTTTTAAGAATTCATAGGCTGCTGAATGTAGGTAAATAGATGGCATACCCCATTCTTCCATCATTCTCCAAGGACTCATTCCAGTTCCACCAGAAGCACCGTCTATAGTTAATAAATCAATATTAGCTTTAGAAGACCACTTTATTGCCATTGCAAGTTCAGGAAGTCCATAAGCACCAGTCTTTAGAGTTATTCTTTTAAAACCTAGTTTTCTAAGTCTTCGAATTTCTGCCATAAATTCATCTTCACTAATAAATCCAAGACGACTATGTCTTTCAAATTCTTTGATTGAACCATCTTTAAAAGCTGCTTGATTAATTGGATCAGAAGGATCAGGGGTTACTATATATCCTCTTTTTTGCAATTCTAAAGCTCGTTCAAGACTATTAACCTTAATTTCGCCCCCTATACATTTTGCGCCCTGACCCCATTTTAATTCGATTGTTTCTATACCATGTTTTTCTATAATATATTCGGCAACTCCAAGTCTTGTATCTTCAACGTTCATTTGTATAAGAAGTTCTCCAAATCCTTTATGATATCTCTTGTAAACTTCTATTCGTCTATCCATTTCAGGTGAAAATTTTACTTTATTATTGCTATCTAGTACAAGTCCGGGATCAATACCACAAACATTTTCTCCACATACAATAGTTACTCCAGAGATTGCAGCCCCTATAGCAAAGTGTTCCCAGTTCTTTCTAGCAATTTCAGTTGATCCAAGTGCTCCTGTAAAAATAGGGACACTCATTTTTACTTTTTTATCCCAGCCATATTCTGTTTCAGTATTAACTGTAGGGAAAAGAGCATTATCAGAATTTGCCACAGCATCATTTGTAAGACCTTTTCCACCTAGTGCATAACCATGTATGTTTAAATGTGAATAATCTACAGGATAATCTTTATCTCCTCCAGCAGTTATTTCTCCAAAAGGACCTGGATAGATAAGTTCTCTGCCACGAAAAGTAGATTTAAATACCTCACAATTTCCACGACATCCATCAATACATCTTGAGCATAATCCACTTGAAGGAACTACATTTCTTGAACGATTAAAAGTTCTTGTACAGTCATTTGAATTTGGTTGATCTAAATTCATTAATAGCCTCCTATAAAAATCAATTTAATTTTAAATCTATTTAATAAATAGATTTATAAATAAATTATATGAATCACTTAATAAAGTTAAGCAAAATATGGTTAAAAATTTAAAAAATTAAGTGTTTTGATAAAGTGGAGTTCTGAGGATTGTGTTATTAATGATTTAAAGTTAGTAAATCTTTGAGAAATTTTAGTAAAGTGACCACTATTATTACATTTTAATATCATATTTATGTGGAAAGTATGGAGAGCAGTGGTATCCAATAATATCTAAATGTTGTATGGTTAATTTCATTTGTGTATATTATCAATCACTTTTTTTAATCTTTCCAGAGCTTCAATTAAAGGTTTTGTTGGACATGCTAAATTCATACGCTCATATCCATTTCCCTCTTTTCCAAATAAATATCCCTCATCAAAGAATAGTTGAGATTTATGCATTAATTTTTCTAGTTCATTTATGGTTAAACCAAGCCCATTAAAGTCCATCCATTGTAAGTAAGTTCCTTGAAGGTCGAATACTTTAATAATTGGAATATTTTCTTCGATGTATTCCTTTAATTTTGCATGATTATTGTAAACTAATTTTATTAATTCATCTAACCAATTTTCACATTCCGTATATGCAATTTCACAAGCTTTATATCCTAAAATATTAAGGCCAAAGAATCCATTCGATTCTACTTCTTTTAAATACGTATTTCTAATTTTTTTATTTGGAATTATAATATTGGATGTTTGAAGCCCTGCCAAATTAAATGTTTTGCTAGGTGCAGTGCATACAATCATATTGTTTGCCAAATCTTCAGAAATTGAAGCAAATACAGTATGTTTAAAGCTTGGCATAATAAGATCAAAATGTATTTCATCAGAAATAATAAAAATATCATTTTTTAAACAAATTTCACCTATCTTTTCTAATTCAGCTTTATTCCATACTCTCCCGGTTGGATTGTGAGGGCTACAGAATAGTAGTATCTTATTATTTGATTCTTGAGCCTTCTTCTCTAGGTCATCAAAGTCGATTTCATAAGTTAATCCCTTTGTAATTAGTGCGCTAGTAACTAGTTTTCTATTATTTTTTCTTACTGCTCCATAAAAAGGATAGTAAGCTGGGGTTAAAACTATAACCCCTTCCCCTGGGGCAGAGAAAGCTTTAACTGCTGAGTAGAATGCTCCTACAACACCTGGAGAGCCAACTATCCATTCAGGACTTATTTCCCATCCGTGTCTTTTTTTCATCCAATTACATACTGAATTTAAATAGTTATCTGTAGTTTTTGTATAACCTAAAATAGTAGAATCAAGATGTTTTTTTAATCCTTCTATTATTTCAGGTGGGTTCTTAAGTTCCATATCTGCAACAGAAAATGGAATTATTTCAGCGGAAACGTTTGGAGTCCATTCCTTCATTTGTTCCCATTTTGCTGATCCTGTATTTTTTCTATCAACTATAGTTTCAAAATCGTACATAGTATTTCTCCTTTCATAAATGCTATTTTTTCCAGTGTAGCACAATAAGTTTTTGCTATCAATTAAAGTAAAAAAAGTGAAAAATTCATGTGGAAATAGAAGGGGAGAAAGTATAACCGTATAAAATGAATAAAAAATAGAAATATTGACAAAAATAAAATCCTATGATAACCTTGTCATACAAGGAAATACACAGTATTGTTATATGGTAAAATGCTAATACTCTTTGTGGTATTGTATTTTAGATTTTAATAAAAAATATTATTTTAATAGGATTGTTACTGGTAATGCAGGCTAGACCTAAGAAATATAAAATGAGAGTTCTCTTTATATTTCTTAGGTATTTTTTATATAAATTAATATTATATTTAGGAAATACTAAGTATAATAAACGAAATGCATTAATAATATATGAAGTTTAGGAGGAATAATTATGTCAATTAAATTTCCAGAAGGATTTTTATGGGGAGGAGCTACAGCTGCTAATCAATTTGAAGGTGCGTATAATGAGGATGGAAAAGGATTATCAACTCAGGATATAGCTCCAAAGGGGATAATGGGACCGTTAACTAATGAGCCAACAAAAGATAATATGAAACTCATTGGAATAGATTTCTACCACAAATACAAAGAAGATATTAAATTATTTGCTGAAATGGGATTTAAGACTTTTAGATTATCAATTGCATGGTCAAGAATATTTCCAAATGGTGATGATAAAGAACCAAATGAGAAAGGGTTAGAATTTTATGATAAGGTGTTTGATGAATTAGCTAAGTATGGAATTGAACCATTAGTAACAATTTCACATTATGAAACACCACTTGCACTTGCTAAAAATTATGACGGGTGGGTTAATAGAAAGTTAATAGGATTTTTTGAAAACTATGTAAGAACTATATTTACTAGATATAAACATAAGGTAAAATATTGGCTAACTTTCAATGAAATAAACTCTGCAATTCATGCACCATACATGAGTGCAGGTATTTGGACACCAAAGGAAAAATTAAGTAAGCAAGATTTATATCAAGCTATGCATCATGAATTAGTTGCAAGTGCATTGGCAGTTAAAATTGGACATGAAATAAACTCAGAATTCAAAATAGGATGTATGATCCTTGGAGTACCGAATTATCCATTAACTTCAATGCCAAGTGATGTGATTAAGGCGATGCAACAAGATCGGGAAAATCTTTTCTTTGCAGATATTCATGCAAGAGGAGAATATCCAAGATATATGAATAGATTTTTTAAAGAAAATAATATAGAAATAAAAATGGAACCAGGAGATAAAGAAATATTAAAAAATACAGTAGACTTTATTTCATTTAGTTATTATATGAGTGCTTGTGCTACTTCAGATCCAGAAAAGAATAAAAAAGGACCTGGAAACATTCTATCAGGAGTACCAAATCCATACCTAGAAGCTTCTGAATGGGGATGGCAAATAGATCCAGAGGGGTTAAGGTATATTCTTAATTTATTATATGATAGATATCAAAAACCATTATTTATAGTTGAAAATGGGTTAGGTGCTGTTGATGAACTTATCACTGATGAAAATGGTAATAAGACTGTAATTGATGATTATAGAATTAAATATCTAAATGATCACTTAGTTCAAGTTGCTGAAGCTATTGAAGATGGAGTTGAACTTATGGGATATACTACATGGGGATGTATAGACTTAGTAAGTGCATCAACTGCAGAACTTAAAAAGAGATATGGCTTTATATATGTAGATAGAAATGATGATGGAAGTGGAACTTTAGAGAGATATAAGAAAAAGAGCTTTAATTGGTATAAAGCAGTTATAGCTACAAATGGAACAAGTTTAAAAAAATAAATATAAAATCTTTAAATATATAAAGGTAGTCTATATGATATGCTCTCTTTATAGTAGACAGTTAAAATAATAAAACTGTTACTATAAAGGGAGTGTTTTGTTATGGAAAAGAGGCTAGAGTGCAAGTTATATTGAAGAATAAGCTTTTTTTATCTAACTAATTGAGTTATTGAGGAGAAACTTACATAACAATTACTAAAAGTCAATTTATAGAATAGCTGGATTTTCATAAAGTATAACAAAAAATACTCGAAAATAATAAATATGAAGAAAAATGTACCATTATGTAAATATTATGGTAATGATGCCGTTTAAGTATGTAAGAGATAAGAGATTAATAGTCAAAGGAGTGAAGATATATTGAAAGATTATATTGGAGTAGGATATGGTGATGATATACAAAAATCAATAGAAGAGGCTACAGCTGGACTTAATGATTCAAAAATAATATTTGTTTTTGCAGAAGCTAGTAAATTTAAAGAAGTAGTAGGATTAGTAGGGCAAAAGTATCCAAGTGCAATAGTTATAGGTACAACAGGTTATAGCTTTGCAAATAGAAATATAGTAAAAGATAATGTTGTAGTATGGGCAATGAAAAGTGGAGTAGAAGTGGAAGCTGGTGTTTTGCAAAGCGTAAAAACATTTCCAATAAAAGATATTAAGCCGTTAGAAGATAGTGTTAAAAGAATTGATGCTGGGAATGATAATACAGTTTGTATGGAATTTTGTACTGGGTCAGAAGAAAAAATAGTATCTACACTTAGTTCAGCAATAAGCAAAAAGAATATACCTCTAATTGGCGGAACTGCTCAAGGAGCTGATAGGGATGGAGTTAAATGTGTATCATTAAATGGAGAAATATACAATGATGCTTGTGTATATGTACTAATTAAAAATACAGATGGGAAAGTGAAAGTATATAGTGAAAATATATATAAGGTTAAAAGTGAAAATTTTGTTGCGACTAAAGTAGATGTAGAAAATAGAAGAATTTTAGAACTTAATAGAAAGAGTGCAGCAAAGGTGTATTGCGAAACTTTAGGTATTACAAAAGATGAAATATCTAATTATGTACTTACAAATCCTTTAGCAAGAGTAATAGGAAAGGAAGAATTTTTAACAGCTATTAAATTGGTAGGGGAAAATGGCGACTTAAGCTGTTTTAAAAGAATTAATCAGAATGATGTTTTGAATATATTAGAGCTAATAGATTATAAAGAAGCAATAAATAATACATTAAAAAGAATAAAAGATGATTTTTCTAATATATCAAGTATATTTTCAGTAAATTGTATATATAGATTTATGTTATTTGAAAGCAGAAATTTTACTGGTGAATATGCGCAAATGATGAGCTCGATTGGACAACATATAGGCATTATCGGGGAAGGGGAACAATATAATAAGCAACACGTAAATCAAACAATGGTATGTGTTGTTTTTGAATAGAGGAGAGATGATGAAATGGGTTTATTTGGACGTAAAAAAATAATTGAAAATAATGTAATTAATGATAATACTAAAACAAAAAATAGTGATTTAAGTGAAAAAATGTATCCACTTAAATATTCTGTGAACTATTTAAATAATAGAACAAATGATTTAATTAAAGAGGAAAGTGGTACAAGCAATGAATTAAAAAGAATTGAAGAATCATTTGTAGAAGTAAAAAGCAAGGCTCAAGAAGTAAATACATCTATATCAAACTTTAGAGGACATTTTAATGATATAAAAAATGTTTCAGATGAATTTAATGATAGAATGAATAATATATTGAGGTGCGTAGATGATGCACAAAAGAAGGTTGTAGATTTAAAGGGTAGTTCTAAATCGGTAGAAGATAGTTTTCTGATTATTGAGAAGACCTTTGAGCAATTTCAAAAATCCTATGTAATGATTAAGGAATATACAACAAGTATTATAGATATAGCGGATCAAACTAATCTTTTAGCCCTAAATGCGTCTATAGAAGCAGCAAGAGCAGGAGAGCAAGGAAAAGGATTTGCTGTTGTTGCGGAAGAGGTAAAAGAATTATCTGGAAAGATTAAAGAATTAGTTAATGGCGTAAATACAAGCATGGGAAATGTGGAGCAGGATACTAATAAGCTTAATATATCACTTAAAGATTCAAAGAATGCACTAAGTGAAAGTTATAAGAGTGTAAATAATACAGAAGAAATTTTTGAAGAAATAAAAGTTAATGTAGATGGAGTTAGTGATATTAATGGAAAGATATCTACAGTAATTAATGAGTCAAATATAGAAATACAAAATATAAATGATAATATGAATAATTCTATTAAATATTATGATAGAGTAACAGATGATATTGATAACTTAAATACTCAAATTACTAATAAGGGTATAATTTTTGAAGATATCACAAACTTCTTAGAGCAAATGAATCCGTTAATTGATCATATAGTTGAAAAGAATAAATAAAAATTTATTTTAGAAAAAACAACTACTTCTTGTAACAATTTATTATCTTGATTGTTGACAAGAAGAAGTCGTTTTTATTCAGTTTACACAAATCTATCTACATTCCCCAAAGCTTTTATTATGGAATTTTAAATTACTTTTATTTATTTTAATTTTATTCTTATTACAGACACTGAATTTTTATCAGCGTTATAATCAAAATTATTTGAAATGTAGGATAATTTTTTAGTCTTTATAGATATATTTTCAGGATTTTCAAATGAGTTAGTAGCACTTGTATTTTCACCAGTTATATATTCTACACTAGCTTTTGAAGAAATATTTTGACTTCCACTTATATTAATTTTGATTTTCTTGTCTTTATCTGCTACATTCACAACCTTAACTATTAAGTCATTTGAACTTGAATCGTAGCTAGTAGACGTGTATACGTCAGTACCTCTTCCTTCTTGAGTAAATTCATTAGTCAATTGTCCATTAACATAACAGCTTACTTTATTTCCATTAATAACTACCTTTATTTTATAATTTTCTCCAGTATTTATAGTTGCATATTTGGCATCAGCTTCACTTACAGTTGATTTTGATCCATTTACTATCTTTTCTACAGCAGTTTTAGTATTATTCCATCCACCCAAGTTATACCAATAGTAGTTTGAAGAGTCTTCTGCTCCAAATCCAACCAAGAAACCTTCTTTACCACCTAGTTTTTTTGCATCTACTTCAAAAGTATAATTGCTCCAGTTATTACTATTAGTTATTACCTTGCAATTATCAGCTATTTGATCTAATTCTAATTTTCCATCTTTGAGAGACCAATTTCCACTTACTTTATTCCATTTGCCATTATCGATGTCAAAGTTATCACTAAATATCTCTTCTCCAGTATTATTATTTGTTACTTTTACATTATCGTATTGAACTTGTGTTGACCATCCACCAAGGAGTATTCCTCCTTTAATATCATTATTTTTTGGTATAGTTGGTTTTATAAGATCTCCTTTAAGAATTTGAGTTCCTAAATTAGTACTAAATAATTTTTGTACATAATAATTTGGTGTAGCATAGTTTGTACTACCATTAAACCAAATCATATTAGGAGACCATTGATAATCATCTGATTTTGCAAATAATGGTGCATAAGATGCCATTTTTACTATATCTGAATTTCGTTCAAGGCCTGTTAAATAAGCACCTTCAGCAAGTGCAGATCTTAAAGTGTTACTTTGGGAAGCGTATTCACCAAGGAATACTTTTTGGTTATTTCGATCATATTTATCATATCTATTAGTATTATTCAAAAACCAATCAGGATCCATATAATAATGTTCATCTACTACAGTGTTAGGTACTTTTGCCTTTATCCAATTCCAATTATCATCAAATAATGAACCAGATGATGAAGGACCGGCCGAGGATATTAATGTTATGCCTGGACATTTTTTATTTAGTACCTTTTGAAATTCTTCAAATCTTTTATGATATTCATTTCCCCATTGTTCATTACCTATAGCCAAATATTTTAAGTTAAAAGGTTTCCTGTGACCCGCTTCAACTCTCTTTTTACCCCAAGTGGTTGTTTCATCTCCATTAGCGTATTCAACTAAGTCAACAGCATTTTGTATAAATGAATTAAGATCGCCACCTATATCTCCCATGTAATTAGGAACTCCATTAACACCTCTAGCCTGACATGTCATACCACAGTTTAGAACTGGAACGGGAATAGTATTAATGTCTTCACATAATTGGAAATACTCAAAAAAACCAAGACCAAATGATTGATTATATCCCCATATATTAGGAATTTCTTTTCTTTCTTCTACATTCCCAATAGTATTTTTCCAATTATACATTTCCTCTTTTTTATTACCCTCAATAACACATCCACCTGGGAATCGTAAAAATTTAGGCTTTAAATCTTTAAGTCTTTGAACTAAATCTTTCCTTAAGCCATATTTCTTATTTTTCCAAGTATCTTGTGGAAATAGAGAAACCATATCTAAATCTATTTTGCTTTCATCCCTTATTGAAACTGTAAACTTAGCATTAGAAGTGCTTTTTTTGGCTCTTAAATGACCTTCAAATTTAGTCCACTTATTATTTATTTTGTTAATTTTTTTGCTTTCGGAAATGATATTTCCATTTTCGTCTTCTATTTGAACAGTTAATGATTTACCATTTTCAACATTACGAGCCCAAAAGGAAAAATCATATTTATCTCCATCTTTAACAGTTATGCCTTTATAACCATCATTGGATATTTTTAAGTTATCACCATCAGTTGTAGAAATTAATTCTATATAACTTGGATTATTGCTATTTAAAGGATTGTCTTTGCATACTTTAGCAGATGAATTGTTTGAACCTTGTTGTTCAATTTGCCAAGAATCTAAGGGGTTTTTAAACTCAAAGGAACGATTTTCTATAAGTTCTGCATATAATCCTCCGTCTGCACCGTGATTTATGTCCTCAAAAAATAATCCAGTTAACATATCACTTTCATTGAATAATTTTTCATCAGTATTTACATTTAAGATATATGCATCATTAGTTTCAGTATCTTTTGCTGATACACTTGTGTATCCAGAAGCACTACTAGATGTGAAGATAATTGTAATAAAAATTGTAATAAATTTATGTTTCATAATTCTCCCCCTAACTATAGTATCTTTGTATGCGGAATTTTATTTTTGTTATTTATTTTTAAATCTTAAAGTTATCTTTTTTACCTCCTTTGTTACAATTTTAAAAAATAAAAATCCTACATATTCATGCTTACAAATTTTGGAACATACAACGACATTCTATACCTTTTATTTGTAAAAGTAAACAGGTTTTCACCAGTTTGTAATTATGATTTTGAAATAAAACTATTTATTTATACGTACAAATCGTATACTGGATATACCAATGATGAGGCTGTTGTGCTTAAATTTACCTGTATTTTAGTATATAAGTTTATTTTATATAAAATTAAGGTTATATTAAAAGAGAATATAAATTTACTATAATTATTTACAAAATGTAATAAACTATAAGGATAAGGGAGGCGATAGATATGAACAATTTAGAGAAGAAAACTAAAAGATTTGAAACAGTATTAACTTTAGCTCTAAAAATACCAGGCATTAGAGTGAATAGAAAGGATTTTTTAGAAAAAGAGTTAAACGGTTATATTTCTCAGGAAAGAATAAATAAAGCTATTAAGCTTAATACAATAGAGGCTAGCATTAATTTAAAAGTATTAAATAAAATAGCTGATAATGTAATTAATAAAAGAACAAATCAAACCGCAGGAGCCTCTTTTATAGCAGGATTACCAGGTGGGTTTGGTATTACGGCAGCTATTCCAGCAGATGTTTTACAGTACTTTGGAGTAGCACTTAAAATAGCACAAGAATTGGCATACTTGTATGGTTTTGAAGATCTGTGGAAAGATAATAATATTGATGATGAAAAAGTTAAAAATGAGCTAATACTTTTTCTAGGAGCTATGTTTGGGGTTGGTGGTGCAACTACTGCTGTAAGGTTGATTTCAAATAGTATGGCAAAGCAAGTATTTAGAAAATTGCAAGAAAAGGCATTAGCTAAAACTATTTATTATTCTATAATAAAGAAGATAAGTATTGCAATAGGTATAACTATGACAAAGGACACATTTGCTAAAGGAGTATCAAAAGCAATTCCTATTTTAGGAGGCATAATATCTGGTGGAGTAACATATATGTCTATGAAACCAATGGGAAAGCGACTTAAAGATGTATTATCAAGTTCCTTTGGTGAAAAATATACAATAGAGAATTTAGAAAGAAATATTATTGAATTGGAAAAAGAAACTGGTGAAGTTATAGAAAAAAAGTATAAAGATGAAATAAAAGAATTAGCTATTGAAGAAGAGGGGGTGGAAAAAGATGGAAATATACATAGTGCAAGAAATTTTGATTTAGCAGATGAACTCTTCAAATTAAAGAATGTGTTTGATGAAGGAATAGTAACTGAAGAGGAATTTGAAGAGATAAAGAGAAATATTATTCATAGAAGTATGAAAGAAAATTAATAACACTTCATACTATATTTTTAAACTGTTATTACACTACTTGGTCTTGTAATAACAGTTCTTTTATTATTTCATGGATTTCATACCAATTGCAAACGCGGATGATATTTTTATTTATAGGTTTTCTATTATAGTTTGTGTCAATTAGCAGCACTTTAAAACCTGCATTTGAAAGTTCCATTGCGTTATCATAGCTATCTTCAATAAATATATGGCAGTTTAAATTCTTTGCAGTATCAACTTTATAAGAATTACCTAACACAAATAAATCGTCATAAGGAATTTTATTTTTTATTAAATATCTAATGGTAAGTAGAGTGAGACTTTTATCTCTTGCTGTGACAAAATAGATATTATTATCTAAGTTAAGTTTGGTTATAACTGATTTAGCATCATTTCTAAGTTTCTCAGTTGAATGTAAATTGAATTTATACTTTTCATAAAATTGGGAGTATTCCTCTTCCGTAACACCAACTACCTTGTGTATACAATATTCAGTTGCCTGCTCTTTAGTAATATTAGTATTAAAATATTCATTACAAAGATCAAGCCAGTAGTAAGCATCTGTTATGGTTCCATCAATATCAATACAAATGTTTAAGTTCTTCATTCATTTTCACCTCTCTTTTATTATCATAGTATCATTTATAAGTTAAAAATAAATTAAGCAATGATTATATTTTGTAGACATTTTTCTATGAATTTATTGTTTTGTGGATTATAGAGTATTTAGATAGTAACTTGATAGATGAATACAATGCTATATATAAGGGTTAAATAAGATTTAAGAAAATTTTACCTAAAAGGAATAAAATTGTATAAAAGAATGAAAAATGCAGTTGTATTTTGTATAAGTTAACAATATAAAACAAAATATAAAAGAGTTACACTATATTGGAAGATGAAAATCAAGGAATAAAAAATAGAAAACTATAATAATTTATTTGGCTAGAATTTCTTACTTGTATTAATAAGTTTTGAAGTGGAGGATAAAAATGAAAGGATTAGTTTTTGACAAAAATCGAGAAATTATAGTAAAGGATAGGAATGAACCACAAATATGTTCTGAATGTGAAGTGAAAATTGAAATAAAATATTCAGGAATATGTGGTACGGATTTACAAGTGTTAAAAGGAAATTTAAACTGTATACCGGATATTATTCGAGGTCATGAAGCAGTAGGTGTAGTAAAAGAAGTTGGTTCTAAGGTAAAAACTGTGAAAGTTAATGATAGGGTAGTTATAGATCCTAATCAATATTGTGGTAAATGCTTTTATTGTAGAAATGGTGAAAGTAATTTTTGTATAGGTGATGATGGCAGATTGGCTGTTGCTGGAATGACTAAAGATGGATTATTTGCAAAATACTTTGTTTGTGATGAAACTTTTGTCTATAAAATACCAGATGATTTAAGTTATGAAGCAGCGGTATTAGTTGAGCCGTTAGCTTGTGTATTGCATAATATTAAAGCTGCAAACATACAACCAGAGGATGCTGTACTTATAATAGGGGCTGGACCAATGGGAGCACTTTCCCAAATAGTTTGCGAAAAGATAGCAAGATTAACAGTAAGCATTGAAAAAAATGATTTTAGAAAAAAACTTTCTGAAGAAATAGTTCATTATGCATATTATCCAGGGGAATTAACAGAAGAGAAATTAAGAAAAATAAATATGAATAGAAAATTTGATGTAATCATTGATGCTGTAGGAAATCAAATGAATATATGCGAAGCTATGATAGAAAGAGGAGGAAGAATTGTTATTCTAGGAATTGATTCTACTTATAACTTCAAGTTTAATCCTGCTAATTATCAAGATAAGGCAATAAAAATAATAGGAGCTGGTGAATATAATTTATTGTTTCCAAAGGCTATAAAATGTGCAACTATGTTAGATGGTTTAGAGAAATTGGTGACCAAAATATGTCCTATAGATGAAGGAAAAGAAGCTTTTGATGAGTTATTATCTGGAGAAATGGAAACCATGAAAACAGTTTTTAAATTTGAATAAAAGAAATTAAAATTGTATATAGAGAGTGATTAATATGATAGAAGTAAGTAATTTAAATAAAATAGAAAAATTTATAGAAAGACAAAAGGAAAAGAAAAAATATTTAATATGGATGCCCAAAGTTTGGAATACTATATGTTTTGAGAATATAGTATCAGCAAAGGAAAATGAGATTGAAGTAGATGCATATGAATATATTTTTAAGTTAATAAAATTCTTAAAATCAACAAACTATGAAATGCCAAAAAGTAACGATTTTGATAATAGTTCAATATATTGTTCTTTAGTTAGATATTCAACTGCTTGGGACTATAACCATGACGGTAAATTAGAAATGGGAACGTTTCTAAAATTAATTATATTATTACCTATGCTAAAAAATATAGGAATAGATATTTTATATTTATTACCTATAACAGAATATAGTGAATTATATAAAAAAGGAGATATAGGAGGCCCTTTTGTAGTAAAAAATTATTTTAAATTAGATGAGAATTTACATGATGAATTGTTAGATGAGATAGATGATTTCTCGTTAAACAATGAATTTGCTACATTAGTTGAAGCCTGTCATCTTTTAGGAATAAGAGTAGTGATAGATTTTGTGCCAAGAGTTACGGCGCGGGATAGTGACATAATAAAGGAGCATCCAGATTGGGTATATTGGATTAAAAAAGAATATGAAGATGGTTTTCAAACTCCAAAGATACCTGAACTAGGATTTTTTGAAGAATGTACATATGATAACTTAGAAATAATATATAAGTCTAAAGAGACAAAACAGCATTTAAGAAAGTTTTCTCAGTCACCAGATATATTAAATCCAAGTTTATGGAAAAAGTTAAAGGAGAGGTCAGAAGAAACGGGGGAAAATTTGTTGTTATTAGTTGAAAAAGAAATGAAAATAACAACTCCACCTGCACATTCAGATTGGGTTAATGATGTACAACCTATTTGGACAGATATTACTTTTTTGAAGATATTTATGGATGTGTACCCTGAAGTTCAAAATTATTTGAATAATGATCAAGCGCCTTATGTTATGTTTGACACAATAAAGGCTAATAAATTTCAAGGAAGAGAACCTAATTATGGATTGTGGCAGCATTTTGAGGATGTTTTGAGGTACTACATTAGAGAATATGACATAGACGGAATAAGAGTAGATATAGGACATACTTTACCACAAAGGTTATTAAATCATTTATTCGATGTTGTGAAAGAATTAAAATCAAATTCAATATTTATGAGTGAAGATTTATTTAATAAAAATCATGAATCAGCCTATGAAAGCGGTTATAACATAATGCTAGGAAGTGAATGGCTAGAAATGTCTAGAATAAATAAAGAGAACTTGACCAATTTTTTGGCAGAGCTACAAGGGTTAAAGATTAGTATTTTTGGTTGTGCTGAAACTGCTGATACTCCTAGAATAACAACTAGAGACGGTGGAATTCAACTAGCTCGTTCAATTGCGGTGTTTAATAGATTCTTACCTAATGCAGTTCCTTTTATAACAACAGGTGGAGAAGTAAATGAAGATGAACCTATAAATTGTGGACTTGCAGATAATACAAATGGAGCTGAAATACCTAGAGCGTTTTTTAACAAAATGAAGATAAAATGGACTAACAAAAATGCTCAGTCAATGATTGATTTATTAAAGAATTTGAAAAAGTGTAAAAGTAAATATTTAAATATGTTAAATACTAAACATTTTGAAATTTTAGATTCTCCAAATGAAGTAATTATATATGCTTACAAATTTAAGGGGAGAGCTTTAGTATTAGTGTTTAACTTAAATATGAATGAAGAAAAAGAGATAAATATAAATAAAGCAATTAATTTTACAACAAATCCTATAATTGTTATAAATAGCGTGGAAAATGATGAAAGGAAAATATTAAATAAAGAAACTGATAAGCTTAAAAATGGACAAGCTATTGTTTTAGTTTCTGATTATTTAATAAGTAAGGAATAAAGTGATGAGCGTAGAAAATAAGAAAAAAATAGTAATATGGCACGAATACGATGGAAAAGCAGATACGATATTAGGCTTTCTCGAAGAGATAGCTAAAGAAATAAGTGAAAAAATAAATGTAGATTTTATATTTAAAATGATGAATATGGTTGAGTATAAAGAAAAGCTTAGTAATATTTATAGAACGCAAAATGGTCCACATATGGCTTTAATCCCATCAGATTTGATAGCATTTGCTGAACGTGGATTATTTTCTGAGGTGCCAGAATCAATATTTGATGGATATGCTGATAAGAAGATATACAAGACAATGAGTTACAAGGGAAAACAATATGGTGTGCCCCTATTAGGTGGAAACAATGCTGTTATTTATTATAACAAGGAAATATTAAAGAATGTTCCAAGAGATTTTCAAGAATTGAGAAAGATGAAGGTTGAATTTCAAAAGAAAGGTATTACTCCAATGGCTGTTGATATGGAAATACCTTTTTGGTTTATACCATTCTTTTCAGCATTTGATGGTTGGCCAATAAAGGATGAAAATTTAAAATTAGATTTTGATGCTTTAAAGAAAACATTTGAGTTTTTAAGAGAGTTAATGCAAGAAGGGATAATTGTACATTATAGTTCCATTGATCCTGTGACTAATACAGATTCTACGAAGTCAATGATAGGCAATTTTATAGATGGGAAAATAGCCTGCATGATGAATGGAGAATGGATATGCGATTACTTAATACGTTCATCCTGCAAAGAAAAATTAGGTGTGTGCTTAATCCCCAATATAAAAGGAAAACAGGCTAAAGTAACTACGTCTACTGCAGGAGTAGTATTCCCTTGTAATTCGTTAGAATCTCAGTATAAGGAACCTATAATGGAATTTGTTAAGTATATGATGAGTGAAGAGTGTCAATTAAGATTATTTAAGGAGATTAATAGAATACCTGTTAACAAGAAGGTTGTTGAAGAAGTTAAGCGAAGTGGATCAGAAGTTATAAAAGGTATTTTAAATCAACTTAATTTTAGTGAGACAATCCCGGTGGATTTAAAAATGAAGAGTATTTGGGATGACATAGAACTTGGAATTAAGATGTTAAAAGATGAATCAAATTCAATTGAGGATATAGTAAAAGTTGTCTTACATGAAAATTAGGGATATGCCTAAAGCAAAATAGCAATAAGGAGGATTTGTGAATATGAAGATAATACTTTTAAGTCAAGTATCAATAGATGGAAAGTTAACACTAGGAGTAGGAACTTCAAGTAAAGATTTATTTAATCTTTTAGATGATAATGATAAAAAATTTATTCATGAGTTTAGAGGGAAAGTCAACGGAATAATGGTGGGAAAAAAGACTATAGATACAGATAACCCATTTTTGACTAATAGATATGAAGAAAATAAAAATCCGGTAAGAATAGTGCCAACAAGTACGATGAATTTAGATTTTTCCTCAAATATTTTTACTGATAATGAGAAAACAATAGTAGTAACAACCGAAATGGGGAAAGATGATAAAAAAGTAGATTTTATAAGAAACTTAGGAAAAGAATGTTTGATTTTTGGAAAAGATAAAGTGGATTTTAAAAGTCTTTTTAATTATTTAGAAAAGGAACTTAATATGAAAAGCATAATGGTAGAAGGTGGAGGATATCTAAACTGGACACTTTTTGAGCAAAACTTAATTGATGAAATAATACTTATGCAATTGCCAGTAGTAATAGGTGGTTATAATAATATTTCACTTGTAGATGGAGAAGGATTTAAGGATTTAGAATCAATTAAGAAATTTAAATTCACAGAATGTAGAACAAGAAAAAATTATAATCTGTTAAAATTTGAAAGATAAATAATAATTATATTTAAAATACATATTAGCATATAAAACTTAAAAACTGAGGAGGTAAAGGATGAATAGACAAGACATTAATGCAGTTATATTTGATATGGATGGAGTTCTTGTTGATAGTGAGCCTATATATTTTGAAATAGAAAGGTATTTATTTTCTCACTTTAATGTAAAAGTATCTAAAGAGCAACATGAAGCCTTTGTTGGCACCAGTATAGAAAATATGTGGGATAAGCTTATAAAGGAAAATAACTTAAAGGAGAGTAAAGAGAGGGTAATAAAATATCATAAAAAATACGTTATAAGCCATATGGAAAGTTTGCCTCAGTTATCATTGAACAAAAATGCAAGAGAGCTTTTAGAAGATTTGAAAGAAAAAGACATAAAAATTGGATTAGCTTCATCATCGCCAAGACAGCTAATAAATATAATTTTAAGTAAATTAGATATAAAAAATTATTTTGAGGTTATAGTTAGTGGGGATGAGGTTGAAAAAAGTAAACCTCATCCAGAAATATTTTTAAAGGCAGCACAGCTTTTAGGCGTAGAATCAAAGAAATGTGTTGTAATAGAAGATTCAGCAAATGGAATAAAGGCCGCAAATAATGCAGGGATGAAGAGTATTGGATTTTTGAATACTCATTCTGGTAAACAAAACTTAGAAAATGCAGATATTATAATAAGGGAATTTCCACAAAAAAGCTTACATCTAGATATTTAAGTTTTTGAATAGTTACTTAAAAAATATGATGAGAAGGTGTAAATATGGATTTAGAAATAGATAATAAGTTTAAGGAAGAATGTGGAGTTTTTGGTGGTATAGATTTTGATAATAAATTAAATTGCAGTAAGTTAACATATTTCGGATTATATGCACTTCAACATAGGGGGCAAGAAAGTTGTGGAATAGCTGTATATTTAAAAGATAGAATAAAATGCCATAAAGATGTAGGTACTGTGAATCAAGTATTTAATGAAGAGATACTTGATGGTTTGAAAGGAAGTTTGGCTATAGGGCATGTTAGATATGCAACAAATGGGCAAAACTCTAATATAAATGCTCAGCCCTTCATAATCTCTAATGGAAAAGAAAAAATAGCAATTGCTCATAATGGTCATCTTTTAAATGCAAAAGATTTAAAAAGTAAATTAGCAAAGTACAAATTAAATTCAACAGTAGATTCAGAAATATTAGGATATATGATATTAAATGAGCTAGAGAAGAATGTATCTATTGAGAATAGCATAATAAGTTTAATGGATGATATAAAAGGAGCATATTCATTGGTGATAATTGTTAAAGACAAACTTATTGGTGTACGAGATCCTTTAGGAATGAGACCTTTATGTATTGGCAAATTAAATAATTCATACTTTATAGCATCAGAAAGTTGTGCTTTAGATGCTATAGGAGCAGAATTTGTAAGAGATATAGAACCAGGTGAAGTAGTTACTATAGATAAGTATGGGATAAAAAGTGAAAAGAAACAAATAGAAGAGCAAAAAAAGCTTTGTATATTTGAATTCATGTATTTTGCAAGAGAGGATAGTAAAATAGATGGTATAAGTGTTTATAAAGCAAGAGAAAACATAGGAAAAGAATTAGCAAAATCATTTAAAATAGATGCGGATTTGGTTGTAGGAGTACCTGATTCAGGTATACCAGCGAGTATAGCATATGCTAAAGAAAGTGGTATACCGTATGGACAAGGCTTTGTAAAAAATAAATATGTAGGTAGGACATTTATAAAATCAACTCAAAGTGAAAGAGTAATGGCTGTTAAAATTAAGTTAAATCCAATACAAGAAAATATAAATGGGAAAAGAATAATACTAATTGATGATTCATTAGTTCGAGGTACAACTTTAAAAGGAATAGTGAAACTACTGAAGGCGTCTGGAGCAAAAGAGGTTCACGTTGTAATTGCAGCTCCGCCTATAAAGTTTTCATGTTTTTATGGGGTAGCAACATCAAATAGAAAAGAGTTAATAGCTTCTAGTAAATCGATAGAAGAAATAAGAAAATATATATCAGCAGACTCGTTGGATTTTATGAGTGTTGAAAGTTTATTAAGGGCTGTAGGTAAACAAAACAATAGCTACGGATTTTGCACAGCGTGTTTTAATGGAGAATATCCTTATGTTGAAGATGAGGAGGTCCAGTTAACCAAAAAAGCTATTAATTTTTAAAATATTAATATTACAGATAATTTTATTATAATTTAAAAAGTAGTAGGTGATTACTACATATGAAAAGTTTGAAGTGGAGAAAAAGTATGATTGAAAAAATTTTTAAAAGAAATCCATATCTTAGAACTATGTTAGCGATAGCTATACCAGTTTCTATTCAAAGTTTATTTCAAGCTTCATTGAGTATTATTGATCAAATAATGGTAGGTGAGCTGGGAGAAAATGCAATTGCGGCTGTTGGATTAGGGTCAAGATTTCCTAATATTTTTATAACGACTTTAAATGCAATTGGTGTCTCAACTTCTATTATGGTAGCTCAATATTGGGGAAAGAAAGACAAAAAAAATATAGCACGTTCATTTGGAGGAAATTTATTTATTGGACTTGCTATAACTATTATATTTTTTATTATTTCATTTATACTTCCAAAACAGGTATTAGGTTGTTATACAAAAGATGCTAATGTAATCGAACTTGGAAGTCAATATTTAAAGACCATTGCTGTTGGATATATACCAATACTTCTAATAACTATGTTTTCATCAGTTTTAAGAAGTACAGAACATGTAAAATTGCCTATGTATGCAGGAGTATTTGGTATTGTAATGAATACTTTATTAAATTATGTTCTTATATTTGGCAACTTTGGTTTTACTCCAATGGGATTACAAGGTACGGCATATGCTACAAATATAACTAGATTTTTAGAAGCTTCAATTCTATTTGTGTGTGTATATGTGAAAAAATATCCTGGAGCGTATAAGTTTAAGGAAATATCTGATTTGTCAGTTAGCTTTATGAAGAAAATTATTGCTATATCTACTCCGATAATAATAAACGAATTTCTATGGGCATTAGGAGAAACAATGTATTCTATTGTATATGGTAGGATGGGAACTAGCGATATTGCAGCTATGACTTTAACATATCCAATACAAAATTTAAGTATTGGTTTACTTTCAGGGGTAAGTGTTGCAGCTGGCATTATGGTAGGAAATAAACTTGGTCAGGATGAAAGGGAAGAGGCATTTAAATATTCAAGAAAGTTTGTTCAGTTAGGCATTGTAAGTTCTGCAGTATTTGGAGTTTTATTAATTTTATTGTCAAAAGTATATGTGGTTATATTTAATATATCTGACGATTTAAAGGAGTGTACGGTAAAGATATTAATTATGTATTCTCTAGTTTTATGGATTAAAGTTTCAAATATGATAATAGGTGGCGGAATTTTAAGGAGTGGTGGTGAAACTAAATATACGCTATTTCTTGATATGTTTGGAACATGGGGAATAGGAGTTCCGATGGGATTTGTTTCGTCAATTATTTTTAAATTTCCTATTGAATGGGTTTATTTAATAATTTCAAGTGAGGAGCTTGTTAGATTTATTATTGGA
This sequence comes from Clostridium sp. HBUAS56017, assembly GCF_007115085.1. Lineage (NCBI taxonomy): Bacteria > Bacillati > Bacillota > Clostridia > Eubacteriales > Clostridiaceae > Clostridium > Clostridium sp. HBUAS56017. The sequence continues at coordinate 33,291 of NZ_SULK01000018.1, forward strand.
ATGAAAATAATGTATTCAAAGAAATGGATGAATAATCTTACTGAAAGAGACGTTGGTAAATCTATAAGCTGAACAGATAAGAAATTTTTTTGTGTGGTAAAATTAAGTGTTTGGTTAAATTTGTATTATAATATTGTGGTATAGAGTTAAAATGTAGTGCAAGAAAAGGAAAGGAGGGATATGAAGTATGGAAACTAAATTGAAAATTACTGAGAATTATAATCATACAATTTATGCTTCTTTTATAGGTTATATTGTACAAGCAATTATTAATAACTTTGCGCCACTATTATTTTTAACTTTTCAGAAAGAGTATAATGTGTCGTTGGATAAAATTTCTCTACTTATTACCTTTAATTTTGGAGTTCAGTTGATGATTGATTTGCTTTCTGCCAAGTTCATTGACAAAATTGGATATAAGATATCCATTGTGGTTGCACATATATTTGCAGCTGTTGGATTGATTTCACTTTCCATTTTGCCAACAATTCTTTCCAATCCTTTTGGTGGATTAGTGGTAGCAGTTATGCTTTATGCCATTGGAGGTGGATTAACTGAAGTTTTAGTTAGTCCTATTGTGGAAGCCTGTCCTACAAAGAGAAAAGAAGCAGCTATGAGTCTGTTACATTCTTTTTATAGTTGGGGACAAGCTGCTGTTATCTTATTATCTACAGCTTTTTTTGTAGTAATAGGTATATCTAATTGGAGAATTCTTACGATTATATGGGCAATTGTTCCCTTATTAAATGGAATTTATTATGCCATTGTGCCTATTGAGACACTAAACAAAGAAGAAGAAGGTATTAGTATAAGGCAGCTTATGAAGAATCGAGTTTTTTGGCTAATGGTAATGTTAATGATTTGTGCAGGTGCGTGTGAACAAGCTGTCAGTCAGTGGGCATCTGCTTTCGCAGAGGCTGGACTTGGGGTTTCTAAAGCTATAGGGGATCTAGCAGGTCCTTGCGCATTTGCTCTTCTTATGGGAAGTGCAAGAGTATTTTATGCAAAATTTAGTTCGAAAATAGAATTGCAAAAATTTATGATGATAAGTGGTGGATTGTGTTTAATAAGTTATCTTATTACATCACTCTCACCATATAAAGTTATGGGATTAATTGGATGTGCGCTGTGTGGACTTTCTGTGGGAATTATGTGGCCAGGAACATTTAGTATTTCATCTCTTAATATTAAAGGTGGTGGAACAGCTATGTTTGCTTTGCTTGCTTTAGCAGGAGACCTCGGATGTTCTCTAGGGCCAACTTTTGTTGGCTTTATGTCTGAAACTTTGAATAATGATTTAAAGAAAGGAATCTTAGCAGCGATTGTTTTTCCCATTATGCTTATTGGAGGATTATTAATTTTAAAAAACACACAAGAAAAAAATTGTAAAACATTTAAAAATAACCTATAATTATTAAAAATACTATATATTTGGAGGACAAAAATGGAAGATGAAAATTTTAAATTATCAGAACTTCCTTATGAAAGAATCACAATAGAATCTTTTGAAAAAGAAGCTTTGGGAATAATTAATGAATTTAAAGAGGCTAAGAGCGGAGAAGAACAATTCCAAGTTCATAAAAAGTACTATTCCTTATATAAAAAGGTATATACTGCAATAGTTTTAGCAGGACTTAGACATAATGGTGATGTATCAAATAAGTTTTATGAAGAGGAACAGGAATATTATGATGAAGTATCTCCTAAAATTAAAAGCTATCAAGTAAAATATCAAAAATTACTTTTTAACTCTAAATATAGGCCTTTCATGGAAAGTAAGATAGGAGAAGTAACTTTTAAAAATATTGAAATTCAATTAAAAGCTTTTGATGATGTGCTCATTCCACTTAAGCAAGAAGAAAATACTCTTGTATCAAGATATAATAAGTTAATTGCTCAAAGCAAGGTGGAATTTAGAGGTGAAACTCTTAATTTTTCTTTATTAGAAAAATACTTAAAGTCAGATAACAGAAAAACAAGGGTTGAGGCTGCGAAAGTAAAATGTGAGAAATTACTTACAATTCAAGATGAATTAGATGAAATTTATGATAAGCTTGTAGCTAACAGAGATGCACAAGCTAAAGCTATGAATTATGAAAATTATGTTGAACTTGGTTATTATAATATGAAACGTAATTCCTATGATAAAAATGATGTAGCTAATTTTAGAAATCAAGTTAAGAAATATCTTGTTCCATTTGCAACTAAGATGCATGAAGAGAGAAGAAAGCGCATTGGAATAGATAAACTTGATTTTGTTGATGAAGGAGTTTATTTTCTTAATGGAAACCCTGTTCCTGTTGGAACACCTAATGACATTTTTGCAGCAGGTAAAAAAATGTACAGTGAGTTATCTCCTGAAACAAAAGAGTTTTTTGAATTTATGTTAAATCATGAATTATTCGATGTCCTTGGAAGACCTAATAAAGTAACAGGTGGTTATATGGATATGCTTTTATCTTATGGGGCACCAATTATCTTTGCTAATTTTAATGGAACAAGCGGAGATGTAGATGTTATGACTCATGAATGTGGTCATGCATTTCAGGGTTATCTAACAAGAGAGTATGATATCATAGAACATAATGATATAACTATGGAAACAGCGGAAACCCATTCTATGTCCATGGAGTTTTTTACAGGTAAATGGATGGATTTATTCTTTGGAGATAGAGGGAATGACTATAGAAAAATGCAATTAGAAGATGCTATTTCATTTATACCATATGGGTGTATGATAGATGAATTCCAAGAAATTATTTATACAAGACCAGAACTTACTCCTAAGGAACGAAGAAGAGTTTGGAAAGAGTTGGAGAATAATTACAAACCACATTTATCTTATAAAGATGATCCATTTTATAGTGATGGACGTAGATGGCAAGTACAAAAGCATGTATACAACTATCCATTTTACTATATTGACTATTGTATTGCGCAAACATGTGCTCTTCAGTTTAAAATAATAATGGATGAAAATTACAAAGATGCTTGGAATAAGTATTTAGAATTTTCTTTAGAATCAGCTAAAGGTTATTTTCCTAATATGCTTCATAAAGTGGGAATTAAAAGTCCTTTTGAAGATGGTTTTATAAAAGAGCTTGTTGAAAAAATTAAATTATAAAAGTTATTAAAAATGCTATGATGTAGATTTTCATTATAGCATTTTTAAAAGAAATTAATTACATAAATTATATAAAATTTTTAATTTTCTAACTTTAATTTATTAGGAATAAGCTATTGAAATTTTACCTGAATAGTAGTAAACTGGCTATTAATCAAGAATATAATCATTAGTAAGTTTAAAAAAACTAAAGGAACTATAATACAATAATTAGAGATTTTTCTAGTGAAAAATAACTTACATAAGAAAAGAGGAATTATGAAGAAAATATTTGGTTTAATAATCAGGATTACACTTGGATTTTTATTATGCGCATTTGGAACTGTAATGGCTCTTAATTCTAATCTAGGATTAAGTCCATGGGATGTATTTCATCAAGGACTGACAAAGGTAACTAGCCTAACAATGGGACAAGCTAGTATTATAGTTGGAATACTTATAGTATTAATTACTAGAATACTTGGGTTAAAAGTAGGTTTGGGGACAATAGCTAATATGATAGTAATTGGATGTTTCATTGATCTTATAATATATATAAAAATAATACCAGTTTGTAACAATTTGTTTACTGGAATAATTATGATGATAGGAAGTTTATTTGCATCAGCTATAGGCAGCTACTTATATATTGGGTGTGAAATGGGTTGTGGTCCAAGAGATGGACTTATGATTGCATTGGTTAAACTAACAGGTAAATCAGTAAGTATAATAAGGTTTTTTATAGAAATGGGAGCTTTAATCATCGGTTGGTTATTAGGTGGCTTTGTGGGAATTGGAACATTATTTACTGCATTTGGAATAGGATATTGTGTTCAATTTATATATAAGATATTTAAATTTGATATAAAGCTATTAAATCATAGGAATATTAAAGAAGGAATACAATTCTTTAATGAATGTATTACAAATTAATATGAATGTAAGGGTCATAATGAAAATTTCATTATGACATATTTTTTTATGATTTTGTTTAATTAAAGGATAAGAACTAAAATTAAAGTATAAGTTTACTTAAGTTCATGTTGAAATAAATAGGTATGAAACTAGAAGAGATGAGTAATTCTTTATTTAAGATACTACTTAAATGCAATACAAAAAAATAAGCTATATCAAGCAATTGCGATATAGCTTATTTTTTATATTATTCCATCATTTTTGTTAACTTCTTATTTAAAGTTAATAGAATTAAACCTATAACTATTGAAATGACAGCTATTCCTCCGAATATTTCTAAGTGTCCTAAAGTTTCAGTATATGCAGCAACAACTCCTGCTAATTTATTTGCAACAAAGCTGCTTAGTAACCAAATTCCCATTAAGAATGATGCGAATTTTGCTGGAGCTAATGAACTTACCATGGAAAGCCCAACTGGGGATAAACAAAGTTCTCCCATAGTATGAAGATAATAAGCACCTACAAGCCATATCATGTTAGCTTTTATTGCAGTATCAACTACATTTCCACCTCTTTGCATAACAGCTCCTACCATAAGCAAGAACCCTATACCTAGCATAATCATACCTATAGCCATTTTTTGAGGGATACTTAAATCTCCTTTTTCTCTTGAAGCTAGTTTGTACCAAAGCTTTGATACAGGTATTGCAAATAAAACTATAAAGAATGGATTTAGTGATTGGAACCATGAAACCGGTACTTCCCAACCTCCAATATTTCTATTTATATACTCTTGAGTATATATAGTAAGTGAACTTCCGGCTTGTTCAAAGCCTGTCCAGAAGACAACAACAAAAGCTGTTAATATACATATAACTATAGTTCTGTTTCTTTCTTGTTTAGTTAATGGTTTATTTTGTACTTTTTCACCCATATTGTTTTTTTCTTTAGTTACTGGCAATTTTCCTAAGTCACCAAGATATTTGTTTGATAAGGTGTTAAATAAAATTTGTCCAATAACCATACCAATACCAGCAGCTAAGAAACCATATCTGAATCCATAATGAATAATTTCTCCACCTTGTGTTGTAGCCATTATTTTTTCAGCTAAAGTACCACATACAAGAGGAGCTAAAAATGATCCTAAGTTTATCCCCATATAGAAGATTGTGAAAGCAGAATCTTTTCGTTTATCTCCATCTGGATATAGTTGTCCAACTAAAGTTGAAATGTTTGGTTTAAAGAAACCATTACCAATAATAAGTAAAAATAATCCTATGTACAATGCGGTTGTACTTTGATTTGAAAATAAGGTGAATTGTCCCAAAGCCATTATAATTCCACCAATAGTAATAGCTTTTCTATGTCCTATATATCTATCTGATATATAGCCACCTGCTAATGGGGTAAGGTATACAAGAGCTGCAAAAGAGCTATAAATACTCATAGCTGAAACTTTGTCTACCCCAAGACCACCTTTGACGAATTCCGTAGTTAAATACATTATAAGTAATGCTCTCATACCGTAATAACTAAATCTTTCCCACATCTCAGTAAAAAATAACATATATAATCCTGGTGGGTGCTTCATTTTTTTTGAAACTTCATTTCTAATATCATCATTTTTTTGTCTAAGTTCCATAATAACCCTCATTTCTATTATTTACACAATATTATGATTTTAGCAATTAATTTTACATTTTGCAACAAGGAAAGTTTGATAAATTGTTATTTATTATGGAGAAAAATTAAAAAAATATGAAAATGAATATAAAATTTTTTGAAAAATAACATGATTTTTTAGGATTGATTTTACTGATTTGTAAAGGAAGAGAATTTATAAATTTTCTTAAACAACGAATATTTATACAAGTAATATATTAATTAAGAAGGGGAAAAATTATTAATTAGGAATATTTTGATTTAAGTGGTACAGTGAGGTAAAATTTATTATGAACAGGGGGTTTTACAAATGAAAGAGTATATTAACAATTACAAAGGGTTGCCTAAAGAGATGTATATTTTATGTTTTGCTAATCTTATTAACAGGCTTGGGGATTTTGTTGTACCATTCCTTGCATTATATCTTACTCAAAAAATAGGTATGACGGCTACAGCTTCTGGAATTATAGTTACTTTATCGTCAGTTATAGGTATACCTGCATCTATTATTGGTGGAAAAGTATTAGATGTGTTTGGAAGAAAAAAGATATACATACTATCTCAAAGTACATCAGCATTAGCTTTAATACCTTGTGCTTTTACTAAAAACGTATCAATAACAGTGGTGTGTCTATTAGTAAGCACGTTTTTTAATGGATTTATACGTCCTGCCTTTAAGTCAATGGCTACTGATATACTGCGTAAAGAACAAAGGCAAGCAGGTTTTTCACTTCAATATCTTTCAATAAATTTAGGGGTTTCTATAGGACCTATTATGGCAGGATTTTTATTTAATAATTTCTTACCTATGCTATTTATTGGAGATGCAATGACATCATTAATAGCGGTATTTTTAATATGGAGAAATGTAGAAGAAACTTATTCAAGAAGCAAGAAAGTTGTAGTAGAAAATAAGGCGGAAAAAGCCGAGAAAGGAAATACGTTTCAGATGCTTTGGAAAAGACCTCATTTATTAATGTTTTTAATTTTAAGTGCAATGTATAGTTATATTTATAGCCATTTCAAATTTGCATTACCTATAACATTAAATGATCAGTTTAATGAAAATGGTGCTAAGTATTTTGGATATCTAATGAGCATAAATGCATTAACGGTAATATTAGTAACTGTATTTGTAACTGCTTTAACTAAAAAGAATCACCAGTTAACAAACATGGTTTTTGCAGGAATTGCATATGCGATAGGTTTTGGAATGATGTCCTACATTAGTGGTTTTGCGTTATTTATTTTATCAACAACAATATGGACTATTGGGGAGATATTAAGTTCTATAAGTTCAGGTGTGTATTTAGCCAATAATAGTCCAAGTAATTATAGAGCTAGACTAAATGCTATTTCAAATATAGGGTGGTTTTTAGGTTCAGCATTAAGCACTTCATTATCGGGAGCGTATATTGAAAACTATGGAAGTAAAACTATATGGACATTAATATTTATTCTATCACTAGTATCAGCTTCACTAATGTATGCCTTAAAAATATTTAGTAATAAGAAAAGTAAAGAGGAAGTTATTGCTGCGTAAAGTAATAAGTATTTTTTTATTAGGAAAAGGTAATATTTGCTTTTAGTCCATGGTGCAAAGAACAGCAGAATTTTAGCTTTGACTTTGCACCTTGCTATCAATAAGCTGTAAATTATTTTCTTTTATTATGTCTATTAATAAATCGGCATAAATGTTATTTCCTGTTTCATCTTGCTTTGTGCTATATCCAGCATTCTCCATAGACTGAGCTTGGTCAATATACTGTGAAGAATTGAAAACACCATTTTCTTTATAACGCTTATTATTTAAAATAAATTTACCATAATCATCTAAAGATTCTGATTTAGTTGAATAACTTCTAAAATTGTCTTTTATAACAGAATTATAATATTCTGATGTAGTCATGGTTACTTTTTTTCCCTTCCAACTATTATCGGCTTTTATACCAAAAAGATTATTTGCTTGGACACTAAGATCAGATTTTCCCCAATTAGATTCTAAAATAGCCTGAGATATTGTAATTGAAGGAAGGATTCCGTAGTTATTATATAATTCAATTGCTTTTGGAGAAAGTTCATCAATAAACTTTCTACTGGAAGAATCTTTTCTTAAGTTATTTGGAACTAAACCGATTGAATCCAACTGTTCTACATATTTATAAGCTTTTTCTTTTTCAGAATCAGTAAAAGATAATTTCTTAAGTCCGTCTTCCAAATTTAGAAGTTTATATTTATTTTCTTTGGAGGTATTTTCTAAGAAAGTTTGTCCCAATTCTTGAATGCTGACATCGGTTGATTTGGAAATATCTTTCTTATATCTTACATAATCAATGGCAGCTAAATATTTCCAATTAACTTGAAGTTTTCCTTTGCTTATTTTATCTGCAGAATCTATATAAAGTTTTATTTCTGTATCATTCAATTTGATAGTATCATCTTTATGAAAAATAAGTAATAATATAATTCCAATGCATCCAATCAAGAATAGAAATATTAATCTCTTTAATGTTGTTAGTATTTTTCTTTTAATTCTTTCATACAGTGTAAGTCTTGTTTTGCTTCTATTTTTTCTTTTTCTCTTCATAAATCCCTCATATATTTTAAAAAAGTTTTTCTTATCATCTATGGAATGAATTAAGCTATATATCTATATTAGCATAAGATTGATTTCATTTAGTAATATTCTATTAAGATTAATATTTTTTTAATCAAAAAACAATTTTCATATAAGATATATAATAGGTAACAATAGAAATAGAACTACTGGTTAAATCCCGGTAGTTCTATTATTATGATGTATTTTTTCAATTTAACTAATTATTTGCTGTTAATAGGTTTGTTGGATTAGGGAAAAAGTTAATTATTTAGCATATTTGGATACTAGTTCAAGTAGTTCTGGTTCATAAGAATTTACATATTCATAGAAATTAATATTTCTATTTTCAATAAGTAATGCTAGTTCATATAGAAAATGTGGTATTTCTCTTGCTAGTATATCACCAAATATTTTTCCAAGTTTTGCATTGTTATTTCCAAATGATCCATTTATGTGAAGTTCGAAGACATCTTCTATAGTATCATCAACTTTTTTACGTTTTCCTGTGAAACCAATATCAACTATTTCATGAACACCACATGAATTTCCACAGCCAGATATATGGATTTTTGGAAGTATATCTTTTGTATATCCTTTTTCTTTGAAGAAATTAATTATTTCATTTAAAGTTTTTTGACTTTGCAAAATTCCTACTTGACATATTGGAACGCCAATACAAGATACACTTTGTTCAAGAGAAGTTTCTCCACCAAGTCCTTGAGTCAGCAAAAGTAGTTTCTTAGCTTCTTCGCCATTTAAATTTCTAAAATAAATGCCTTCAGTCATTGTAAGTCTTATATCTAAATCTTCTACTGATTTTAATGAATCTAATAGTTTTCTTAAATCTTTAATATATATTTGACCGCCAATTGGATGGAAATATACACTGTATAATCCATCTTGTTTTTGTTCATATAATCTTGGATGTTTAATATCTATTTTCTTTCCTTCTTTTAGATATTCTTTTGAGTTTACTATTAAATCTAAATTTTCTTTACTCATAACTTCTTCTAAATGTTTTTTATAGGTTTGAATAAATGTATCTTTGCCCATTCTTTCTAGGATGTATCTTATACGAGCTTTACTTCTATTTTGATAATCACCTTCAGCTATAAACATATTAGTCATAGCTTCTATATGGTAAAGAACCTTGCTTGGTTCAATAAGTTCATCATATTCAATAGCAGTTTTAGGATTTCGACCAAGGCCACCAGCCATAAAAACTTTAAAATATTCTTTGTTATCTTGTTTGGTAGCTAGAAACCCTAAATCAGTAACGGTACAGTGTCCAAAATCTGCATCACTACTTGAAAAAGATACCTTAAGTTTTCTTGGTAATTTATATGATGTTATTTTGTTTAAAAAGTGATTATTTACAGCTAAAGCATATTGAGTAACATCAAAAGCTTCTAATCTATCAACTCCAGAAAGTGGAGATAGAGCTACATTTCTTGGATAATTTCCACCACTTCCTCTAGAATATATTCCATTTTCTATTCCATCTTTCATTATCCCACATATGTCGTCTATTGATAAGTTATGGTATTGGACAGCTTCTCGTGTAGTCAAGTGTATTTTATCTAATTCATATTTTTCAGCTAAATTACATAAAAACTTTAGGTTAGATATATTTGTTATACCAGAAGGTATTCTAAGTCTTATCATAAATTCTTTTTTGCTACGTTCAGAATATACTCCCATTCCGCCAGAAACTTTTTTAAAATCTGCAACGGAAACTTCTCCTTGTAAAAATTTATGACCTATTTCTCTAAAGTTTTCTATTTCATTTAACAACTCTTCATTTAAATTATTCAAAATTATTCCTCCTTACGTAAAGCAAAGTTACTTTTATCACATTATATCACAAGCTTATAAGTTTAGTATGTGATAAAAAATACAAATTTAATGAAATTTACGGTGAAATTGTAATATTAATCCTAGAACTAATTAAAAAAGAGTGAGTTTTTGCTGAAAAGTTTTAGCCTACTTTCTATTTTAAAGATTTTTAGAAAAAAACTAATTTATAATTGTTGTTTATTAAAATATTTTATTTATTAATAGAAAAATGTTACAATTTTAATTATAAAAGGATAAGTAAGATAAGTCTGTATATTTAATATAAATGGAGGTAAGGTATGAGGTTAGAAATAAGTAACTATTTAAAAAAAGTTAAACCGTTATTAAAAGAATTATTAAAAGAATTATTAAAAGAATATGATTATGCATCAATATTAGCAACAGATTCTAAGGGTAAAAAGTATAAAGTAGACAAGAGTAATATAGAGCTAGGTGATGAATATTTCTCTGAAAGAGGTTTTTTAGCTAGAGTATACTGCAGTGAAGGATATTTTGAATATGCTTTTGATGAAATTAGTAAAGAGGAAATTCCTAGTTTGCTTAATAATATAAAAGAGGCTTCAAAACTCAGAAATAATACTAATTTAGATACTATAAAATATGAAAAGAAGGTTGAAGAAAAAATGTTCTTTTCAAAAGGTGTAGATATAAAAATACATCCAGAGAAAGTTAGTGCGGAAAAAATTATTAATGAATTAATAAGTATTAAGGATAATGCACTTAAATATGAAAAAAATCTTTTGGATATTTTTATTATGTATGATTATCTAGTTGTAAATAAGATGTTTATCTCATCAAACAAAGATTTAGAGCAGGCATATATTAATTCCATGGCAGTAGTTATTCCATATATAAATTCTGATAACGGTATTAAGGAGAGATACACTGGTTTTAGTGGCATAAAGGGAGTAGAAATATTGGAAGAAATAAAAGAAGAAGTTGAAGGCGCAATAGATATAGCTAAAGAATTAGTAAAAGCTGAGAAGATGATTTCTGGAGAATACGATGTTGTATGCACTCCTGTTATTACTGGATTAATAGCTCATGAAGCATTTGGACATGGTGTAGAGATGGATATGTTTTTGAAAGATAGGGCAAAATCAAAGGATTATATAGAAAAATATGTAGCATCTCCTCTGGTAACAATGAGAGATGGTGCAGTAGCGGCTCTTGAAAATGGCTCATATTTCTTTGATGATGAAGGGGAAATAGCCAGTGATACTGTAATTATAGAGAAGGGTATATTAAAGTCAGGAATTAATGATATGTTGACAGCTAATGCGTTAAAGGTAAAATCTACAGGTAATGGTAGAAGAGAAAGCTTTCATAGAAAAGCATATACAAGAATGACAAATACATTTATAGAAAGTGGTAAATCTACATTAAATGAAATGATTGCGTCGATAGATTATGGATTTTTAATAGATGAAATGAGAAGTGGTATGGAAGATCCTAAAAATTGGGGTATTCAATGTATGGTTAACATAGCAAGAGAGATAAGAAATGGAAAATTAACTGGGAAAATATATTCGCCAGTTATTATGACAGGATATGTGCCAGATTTGTTAAAGTCTGTTTCAATGGTGTCAAAAGATTTTGAGTTATCAGGTTGTGGACATTGTGGAAAAGGGTATAAGGAATATGTTGTTGTATCTGATGGTGGACCATACATTAAATGTAAATGTAGATTAGGGTAAGGAGGTATTATAATGTTAGAAGTTATATTAAGGGAACTTAAAAATAATAATATTGATGAATATATTATTACAGAAAGTCAATTAGAAGCTGTAGAACTTTATTTTATAAAAAAAGATTTGGAAATGAATAGAAAGAAAAAGTTGAAAGAATATAGTGTTAGAGTTTTTAAGAATTTTATTGGAAATGGAATAGAGTATAAAGGAGATTCAACTGTAAAAATACATGCTTTTACTAGTGAAGATGAAATGAAAAAAATAATAAAAGATGCGTATTTTTCTGCTTCATTTGTTAAAAATAAATCATATTCACTTCCCGATGGATTTATGGGGGTAATAAAAGAGAAAAATAATATGAGTAAATTAAGTTTAGAAGAAAATGCGATAGAAGTGAAAAAATCATTATATAAATATGATAATTTAGATAAGGGGTTTATTAACTCAGCAGAAATATTTGTGGAAAAAAATAATAAAAGAATAATCTCATCTAAAGGAGCCGATGTTTCATTTGTAAAATATAATGTTTCAGGTGAATTCATAACACAGTGGATAGAGAATCAAGATATAGAAATTTACAATAACTTTAGTTATGATAGCCTACCTGGAGAAGAATTATCTTTAAAGGTTAAGGAAGCATTGATAGCAGCAAACTACAGGGATAAAAGTAGTGAACCATTAAAAAGTGGAAAGTATAATTTAGTTCTATCAGGGGATAGTGTTATAGAAATATTAAATTATTATATAGCTCAATCTAGAACATCATTTGTTTATAATAAATATAGTGATTTTAAAATTGGAGATTTATTACAAGGAGAAGATGTTAAAAGTGATAAGTTAAACTTAATATTAAGTTCTAGTATTCCTGTAGATGATAATGGTACAAAGCTAGTAGATAGAGTTTTATTAGAAGATGGAAAGTTAAAAACCTTACATGGCGATTTTAAGTTTGCAGATTACTTAAATGTACCTAAAACAGGGGATTATAATTGTGCTTCATTAAAAGGTGGATCTGTAAGCGTTGATGAAATGTTTCAAGAAGGAGATATTCATATTTTAAGATTTTCAGATTTTCAAATGAATCCTTTGACAGGTGATTTTGGAGGAGAAATAAGATTGGCTTTATTAAAAAAAGATAATAAGGTTATACCTTTTACGGGGGGATCATTATCTGCAAATATTAAGAAATTACAAAGTGATATAATACTATCTAAGGAAATATATAATAATAATTCCTCTACAACCCCCAAGGCTATAAAATTCAAAAATGTTGAAATATCAGGGAGCAATTAAAGGGAGTAATATATAAAGAAATTTATATGTTTTATAATTTTTTATTATCCAAGCATGTAAACCCATGACAATAAAATAATTGTCATGGGTTAGTTTTGTTAAGTAATAGTTCTAGAAGAAGGTAAACTTTCTAAGTCATTTGCTTTTTCAATGCTTTTTTCACTAGGTGAATAATTAGCTTTTGAATTTGGAAGATACAGTCTTTTGAATATTTTTACATCAGAATCGCTAGGACCTGATGTGTTTTGAACGGGAATTTCTTGTATAGGATAATCTCCTGACATTTTATTTGAGGGAATTTTCTCTTTATTCATTTAAACACTCCTAACATATTTATATATAATTCTATTTATATAAATATTCTTTGAAAAAGGAAGAGTATTATTCATAGAATATTTAAATAAAGCATATCAATATATAATTAAGACTGAAAATGGAAGGTGAGAGTCATGTCAGTAGAGAGTATGCTAATTAAAAAACTGTTTAAACAAGAAAATCAAACTCCATTTAAAGTTATATTTAAAGATGGAGAAGTATTAAATATAGGTGAAGGAAAAGCAAAATTTGTAATTAGGATTAATGGTAATATAGATAAAAATTTATTGATCACGAGTACATCATTAGCTTTAGGAGAAGCTTATATGGATAAGATAATAGAGATGGAAGAAGGAGATTTATATAATGCTTTAGATATTTTATTAGGTAAATTAGATGAATTTAAAGTAGATGAAAAAGCTTTAAGTAAATTAATGTTTTCTTCTACATCTAAAAAAAATCAAAAGAAAGAGGTCACTTCGCATTATGATATAGGAAATGATTTTTATGAGATGTGGTTAGATGATACTATGAGTTATTCATGTGGATATTTTAAAAATAATAATGATACATTGCTTGAAGCTCAGAAAAATAAGGTTCAACATATCTTAAAGAAGTTGCAATTAAGTGAGGGAATGAATTTACTTGATATTGGATGTGGATTTGGATATTTATTAATTGAAGCAGCAAAAAAATATAAAGTTCATGGTTTAGGAATTACATTAAGTGAACAACAGTATTTAAAGTTTAAAGAAAGAATTAGGGAAGAAAATTTGGAAGAGTATTTAGAAGTTGAACTTATGGACTATCGTGATCTGAAAAAGAGTAATTTGAAATTTGATAGAGTTGTAAGTGTTGGAATGATAGAACATGTTGGTCGTCCTAATTATGATCTTTTCTTTAAAAATGTTGATTTGATTTTAAAGGACAAAGGATTATTTCTATTACATTTTATAAGTGGAAGAAGAGAATACCAAGGAGATCCATGGATTAAAAAATATATATTTCCGGGAGGTGTTATTCCAAGTCTCAGAGAAATTATAAATATTGCAGGTGAGTTAAATTACTATACATTAGATGTTGAAAGTTTGAGAAGACATTACCAAAAAACATTACTTTGTTGGTATGAAAATTTTAATAATAATATAGATGAGATTTCAAAGATGTTTGATGAAAGGTTTGTTAGGATGTGGAAGTTGTACTTAGGTGCATGTGCTGCATCTTTTCATAATGGAATGATAGATTTGCACCAAATATTATTCTCAAAAGGAAATAACAATGAATTAGAAATGACAAGAGAATATTTATATAAATAGAAAATTTAGAAGGTACAGTTACTAAATTAGCTGTACCTTCATTTATTGTGATTTATGGCAAGTGATAAATAATATAATTATGTTAATGCTAATTATTTAATTGTTATATCATCTAATGCTACATAACCATAGTATTTATAGTAAGTAAATCTTATTTGTTTTGTATTTTTATCTAGATCATAGCTTAAGGTATCTCCGTAACTTGGAAAATCAGAAATATCATCAATAGTTGTCCAGTTAGTTCCATCAAATTTTTCAATTAGGAGTTCTGAATAATATATGCTATTTCCCTTTAGCCAAAATGATAGAGTTCCTTGACCTGAAAGGTCGAAGCTAGGTGTTACAACTGTACTTCCATCTGAGTTTAATCTTAAAGCTGGTGCTGATTTTCCAGAATTACTGCTTGTAGTATATACACCTATACCAGATGAAATATCCCATCCTGTTGGTATTCCTGATGATATAGAACTGCTTGTTCCAACTAGATTATCAAAACCTTCATTTAAGGAATCTGATTGTTGTGAACCAGAAACGGTAACAACGCAAGTAGCTGTTTTTCCGCCATCTACTGTTTTAGCAGTAATTACTGCTTTACCAGCAGCTTTTGCAGTTACAAGACCATTAGATACTGTAGCAACGGATGGGTTGCTGCTTGACCAAGTAACAGATTTATTTGTTGCATCAGCAGGTGTAATTGTTGTGCTTAAAGATACAGTACCGCTTACATTAAGAGTGGCAGAAGTTCTATTTAAAGAAACGCCTGTTACCTTAACTGTATCAGTTGATGAACCAATTCCTACGGCTGCATATGCATTATTTATAGCTGAAACTTCAGCACTATTAGCACCGTACAAGTCAGTTGCTGCTTGAACTAATGCATTTCTAGATCCAAGGAAGTTAGTTGAAGAAGTCATATATTCTGTTAATCCTCTATAATAGATTTTTGCAGTTTTTTCACATCCTATAGATTGAGCTACTAAATATGCAGCTTTGTTTGGAATACCTGAATTAGTGTGAACTCCGCCATTATCTGAAGAAGTATTTACATAGTCGCTCATATTATCTGGTTGATCATATAATGTTGGATTAGCTAAGCTTCTAAGTGCATCTCCAGGTTTATTTGGGGTATAAACATCATCTCCAACTACCCAGTCAGAAGAATTGAATTCCCATGTTCCGCCATTTTTAACGTTATATCTGTCATATGTTTGAATAAGTACTCCTAATATATCGGATATAGACTCGTTTAATGCCCCAGATTGATCTTGATAAGTTAAGTTAGCAGTACGTTCAGTAACTCCGTGAGTCATTTCATGACCAACCACATCTAAGTCACCACTTAAATAAGTAAATGTGCTTCCATCACCATCGCCGTATACCATTTGAGATCCATCCCAAAAAGCATTGTTATAGTTAGAACCATAATGAACTGTAGATACTAAATTCATACCATTATTATCGATACTTGTTCTGTTAAATAAGTTTTTATAGAAATCATATACAACTCCAGCAAAATAATGAGCGCTAACAGCAGCTTTTAATGAAGTAGTATTGAAAGTACTTGAATTGTTAGTAATTAAAGTACCTGGTTGAGTTTCTCTATTGTTAGCAGTGTAAGTTAATATTTGACTTCCAGAGCTAGCTTTGGTAGTATCCTTTAGCTGATACTTGCTTCCAGATAAATAGATATTAAGTGGTTTAGTACTTCCATCAACAGCTATGCCAGTTCCTTTTGCAGCACCGTCGTATCTAATTTTATCTTCTTTGTTTATTATAGTTCCTGAAGTAGCTTCAACATAAACATCATAGTTTGTTATTTCAGGTTCATAAAATTTAATATTTACTTTATAAGTTTTATAGGCTTGTCCATCTTTAATGAAGGCTACAGTTTCTACTTTAGGATCATAAGCCAATTCCTTATATTTGAATTCTTTTTCAGCTATTTTTATAGCATCCTTTTCTGTTATGGATTTGTCTCCTAGCTTAGAAATGCTTGAAATTTTATTTTCTACGTCTCCTGTGACATTAGTAGCTTGTCCATCTTTATTATAATGAAGAATAATAGATTTATCTTTAACAGGTATACCATCAATATATTGATTCATTTTAACGTGTGTAAATCCTAAAGAATCTCTTTCGGATTTTTCAATCTTAAGATTATCTTGTACGTTATCCAAATTAAATAATTCCTTGTTTTTCTCAATAAAGTTAAGTGCATCATCGTTATTTGTTATTTCTTCATCCGATAACTTTCCTGATAGAAATACTTTTCCTTCTGAAGAATCGATATCGTATTTTAGTTTATTATCACTTAAACCTTGAAACTTTTGCAAAATTTGTTCTTTTGAGTCTGATATCGCGATTTTCGAATCAGTGGCGTAAGCTACATTAGGTAAAAGTGATAAAGTTAAAGTTGAACTAATTAATAGTGATAAAATTTTCTTTTTCATAAAAATACCCCCAATATAATATTTATTTGCTATTAAATTACAATTGCAACTGTTGTAAATAATTTTACAGTAAATATAAAAACTGTCAATAGAATACTGCTAAAAATATTATTTTTTTAATATATTTGGATGAAAATTATAAAAATGAAAAAAATGCAACTATAAACTTAATTAATACAAGTTTTTCAATAAATGACTAAAAAAGTAAATTTATTAAAAGTGCTTTTTAAATCTCTATTTCAGTCATAGAATACTTAAATTAAGTGAGAAATGTAGAATAAGGAATAAAGTGGGGATTTTACGAGGATAACAAGAAAATTGTACCAGTAAATGGTACAATTTATTAAAATAGTGGAGGTGATTTTATGAATTATAGAAAAATTAAAAGAGCAATAGCACTTATAATAGTAACTCCTATATTTTCAGTTGTGGGATTTACTATGCCAGCTAAAGGAGAGGTTTTGCCAAAGTATGCAAACAAAGTTGTAGAATCAAAGGAAGAGAAAGTCAAAGAACCCTACAACTACGCCAAGGCTTTTCAGTTATCTATGTACTTTTATGATGCAAATAAATGTGGCCAAGTAAATGGAAATGATAAACTAACTTATAGAGGAGATTGTCACTTAGATGATGCTAAAATACCACTTGTACCTAGAGAAAATCAAGGAAAAGGGACAAACATGTCTAAAGAGTTTATCGATGCAAATATAGATACACTAGATCCAGATAAAGATGGTTGTGTTGATTTAAGTGGAGGGTATCATGATGCAGGTGACCATGTTAAATTTGGCCTACCACAAAGTTATTCAGCTTCAACTTTAGGTTGGGGGTATAATGAATTTAAAGATGCCTATGCAAGAATTGGAGAGCAACAACATATAGAAGATATTTTAAGATGGTTTAATGATTATTTCTTAAAATCAACTTTTAGAGATAAGGATGGAAATGTCGTAGCATTTGCTTATCAAGTAGGTGATGGAAATTCAGATCACTGTTATTGGGGATCACCAGAATTACAAACTACTGATAGACCAGCATATTTTGCAACATCAGAGACTCCTGCCAGTGATCAAAGTGCAGGTGCGGCTGCTTCTTTAGCAATAAATTATTTAAACTTTAGGGATAAAGATGCAGAATATGCAAATAAATGTTTAGATACAGCTAAAGCATTATATAAATTTGCACAAAATAATAGAGGCCTTGGTTTCTCAGGAGGATACTATAACTCAGGTGGAGATGAAGATGAACTTTCTTGGGCAGCAGTATGGCTAAATATTGCAACTGGAGAAAATTCTTATATAAATGACATAACATCTGTAGATGAAAGTGGAAATTATACAGGTTATATTAAGAAGATTCTACACAGTAAAGCAGATTCATGGCAAAATATTTGGGTTCATTCTTGGGATACAGTTTGGGGGGGGGTATTTGCAAAACTTGCACCTATAACCAATGATCCAAACCATTGGTATTACTTTAGATGGAATGCAGAGTATTGGTCAGGTGTTCAACATGAAAGTTCAAGTGATGCAACTTATTTAAAACCAACACCAGGCAATTTTAGAGTAATAAGTACTTGGGGATCTGCAAGATATAATACAGCAGCTCAGCTTTGTGCTTTGGTCTACAATAAATACAAGCCTAATAAAGGATTTGTAGAATGGGCAAAATCACAAATGGATTATATTTTAGGAGATAATCCTTTAAATAGATGTTACGAAGTTGGATATTCAGAAAGCTCAGCTAAGTATCCACATCATAGAGCATCTCATGGATCAGTAACAAATAGTATGGAAAATCCAGTAGAATCAAAGCATACTTTATGGGGAGCTTTAGTTGGAGGACCAGATTTTGAAGATAAACATGAGGATGTTAGAACAAATTTTGTATATAATGAGGTAGCTATTGATTATAATGCAGCCTTTGTTGGAGCTCTTGCAGGACTTTATGATATATATGGTGAAGGGCAAGAGCCAGTAAAAAACTTCCCACCAAAGGAAGAAGATACTACACCTTTCTATACAACTGCAAAGGTTGAACAGGAAAATAAGGAAAGAACTCAAGTAACAGTTAGGGTAAACAATGATACTGCTAATCCACCACATAAAGTATCAAACTTGAAAGCAAGATATTTCTTTAATATTTCAGAAATGCAAAAAGCAGGACAAACTATTAAGGATTTAAGTGTTCAAGTAATGTATGATCAAGCCAAAACTCAGGATTCAGTTGCTACAGCAATAAATGGACCATATGCTTACGATGAGGAAAATGGTGTTTATTATGTTGATATTGATTGGGATGGAGATAACTTTCATGGAACTAGAGAACTTCAATTTGCTTTAGTTGCAGCTCAGGATTCTAATTATACAACCCATTGGGATCCAAGTAATGATTGGAGTAGAACAGGGCTTTCAACTACTGACTTAACTAAAACTGATAATATATCAGTGTATTTAGGTGAGAAAAAGGTATTTGGTACAGAACCAGCAAAAGCTGCAACAATAAATATTGTTACACCAACAGATAAACAAGAAATAGATTATACTGGTAAAAATAAGAAACCAATAAATATAACTACAGATGTAAAGGCTAATGATGAAAAGATTGATTATGTAGAATTCTATGCAGATGATAAAAAGATAGGAGAAGCAAAGGAAGAGCCATATTCGATTGAATACATTCCAGAAAGTGTTACTTCAGATATCTTTAATAAAGACGTAGTATTAACAGCAAAAGCAATTACTACTACCGGAAAAGCTGTGTTAAGCAGTTCAGTTAACATTAAAGTTATTTATAAAATACCACCAGCACCAGTGGCCAATATAGTAATACCTGAAGAAGGAAAGATATTAGATGTAGCTTCAGGTGAAACAGAAACTGATATTAATATAGAACCTATTGATGAAAATTCTGATGTAGAAAAGATAGAAGTTTTTGCAAATGATGAAAAGATAGGTGAAGTATCTGGTAATAAGGGTACTGTAAAATATACAGCTCCTACAGATAGTAATTTACATGGATTGGTTAAAGTAAATATTACTGCTACAGCAACCTTAAAGGATGGAAGTATAAAACCATGTGTTCCAGCTGAGCTAAAGTTAAAATATCCTGTAAGTTGCAGCTTAAATTTAGATATTACAAAGAGTACAGATGATTCAACAGTAAATACAGTTGGCACTAATTATTTAATAACCAATACTGGAAGTGAAGCTGTAGATTTATCTAGGGCTAAGATACGTTATTATTTTAAGAGCGATTCTAAGGCAAGTCAAAAGTTCTTCAGTGATCATGCAAGTATGGTGTTTAGAACTTCACCATGGTATGTAGATGCCACAAGTAGCATTAAAGGAAAATTTGTTAAGCTAGAGAAGCCAACTGAAAATGCAGATACTTATTTAGAAATATCTTTTGAAGGTTTAAAATATTCTTTAGGAGCTAATGGAACTATTGAATGTCAAACACGTTTTGCAAATGCAGATTGGTCTATGTTTAACCAAGAAGATGATTATTCATATAAGGATAATAACCATATCGTTTTAATGTATGATGAGGTAGTTGTAAGTGGTGTTGAACCAGAATAGTATTTATTTAAGAAGTAGAGGACAAGTCATATGGCTGTCCTCTTTTTGTGCATGTTTTGTTAGAAAAAGTGCAAATTATCTTATAATAAATGCTTTATAGAAATTTATTATAAATAAGACATATTGTCGTCTTATTTATAATGTTAAAATAATAATACAATAAAGGAGGATATGATTATGGGAGCACAGCTGAAAGACATATATAATGAAAAATTGTTACATGAATTTGGTGAAAAGGTTCATAATGTATATTGCAAATTTGATCCAAAAGGTTTTACTGATGATATTATTACTGGTGATTGGGATAGTCTCCCACTAAAAGCAAGGATGAGACGAATCACAGAAACTTTAGGGCAACACCTTCCAATGAGTTATGGAGATGCACTAAATGTGCTTTTTTCAATTGATGAAAGCTGTATTGGGGTTCCATATCTGTTCTTTCCAGATTTTGTGGAGGTATATGGTCAAGAAGAGAAATACTTGGAGCTTTCCATGAAAGCGTTGGAACGATTTACTCAAAGGTCTTCTTCGGAATTTGCGATAAGACCTTTTATAGTGAAGTATCCAGATCGTGTTATGAAACGTATGATGATTTGGGCAAAGCATCCCAATGAACATGTTAGACGCTTAGCTAGTGAAGGTAGTCGTCCACGACTACCTTGGGGAATGGCTCTTCAAATATTTAAGAAAGATCCGTCACAGGTTATTAATATACTGGAACAGCTTAAGAATGATCCTTCACTTTATGTAAGAAAAAGTGTTGCTAACAATTTAAATGATATATCAAAAGATAATCCTATTGTTGTACTTGATATAGTGAAAAAATGGATTAATATAAATCCCTATACAGATTGGATTTTGCGAAAGGGATGTCGTACTTTGATTAGAAATGGGAATCTGGAAGCCATGAAACTGTTTGGCTACACAAACTTTTTAGCTGAAAAGTTGCAGATTACAGAAGCGTCAATTTCCCTGGGGTTATCTAGTATAAAGATTGGAGAAAGCTGTGAGTTTAGATATGAACTTGATATTCCAAAGTGTGAATCGGCACATATTAGAATTGAATATGGAATTGACTTTGTGAAGGCAAGAGGAAATAAATCACGGAAACTATTCTTGTTGTCGGATAAGACTGTAGAGGGAGGAGCACATATTAGCGGTATCAAGATACACAGTTTTGCTGATTTAACCACCCGACGTCATTATCCTGGTGAACATAGAATTGCTTTACTGATCAATGGACAGGAGAAAGCATATACAATACTTAAAATAATTTAAGATTAATAAATAGATTACTTACATATATAGTGTTTTAATTTTTGGAGGTAGCAAAATGAAAAGTATACCCAATATCATATCTTTATTAAGAATATTGTTGTCTGTAATCCTGTTCTTTTTAAAACCATTTAGCATATTGTTTTGGATTGTATATTCTGCATGTGGATTTAGTGATATTATTGATGGATATATTGCAAGAAAAATTAATTCAGTTAGTAGACTTGGAAGCTTTCTTGATAGTGTTGGAGATGTTGTCTTTTTTGCGATTTTTAGTATTATTTTTTTAGCAAAAATCATAATTCCGATGAAGATATGGATATGGGTAATATTCATCGCTGTTAGTAAAATTGCTTCAATTATTATCTCATACCGCAAATTTCATGAATTTGTTATACTTCATACTTATGCCAATAAAGCAACAGGGTTTCTTTTATTTATTTTTCCATTTGCATATATATTTTTAAATATAAATATTTCAAGTTATATAATTTGTATTATAGCAAGTTTAGCTACAATTGAAGAATTAATTATACATTTGGAGTCTAAAGAATTATTAAGAGATATCAAAGGAATATTTTTCAGTTAACAGCACAGCTAGAAAGTTCAAAGGAAATAATTTGCACTGCATAGTTAGAAAATAGATTAATTAATCTATTTTTTTCTAGTAAGCATTATAGATATTATTACACTAACAGTAAGAATAAATATAATTATAAAGATTGAAATAGCTACAGGTATATGGTACATAAAAGAAATACCAAGCTTTATTCCTGTAAATATAAGTATTAGACCTACTCCGTACTTAACATATTCAAATGTGCTATGGAGTTTTTCTAAAAGAAAATATAAATTTCTAAGTCCCAATATTGCAAGAATGTTTGAGGAATATACAATTAAGGGATCAGTTGTTATTGCAAATATTGCTGGTATTGAATCTATTGCAAAGAGTACGTCAGATCCTTCTATTAGAAATAGTAAGGCAAATAATGGTGTTGCATGAAGTACATTATTTATCCTTATAAAAAATTTTTCTCCATGGAGATCTTCAGTGACTGGCATTATTTTTTTAAGGATATTAATTAATTTGCTGTTTTCAAAAGATACATCATCTTCATTGTTAATCATAATTTTTATACCGCTAAAAATAAGCAATATACCAAAGATATTTAGAATCCACTTAAAGTTACTTATTACAGCAATACCTAGCATTACAAATATAAACCTTAATATAATTGCTCCTAAAATACCATAACGCAAAACTCTTTTTTGATATTTTGGGATTATGCCAAAATTTGAAAATATCAATAAAAATAAAAAGAGATTATCAACACTAAGGCTTAGTTCTATAATATATCCACCAAGAAATTCTAAAGCTTTAGTTGAGCCTAAATAAAACCAAATGATTATATTAATTATTAAAGCTACACAGGTAATTAATAAAAATTTATATAAGTGTTTTTTAGTAGACATTATTTTCTCTCCTCTATCTTTAAATTTTCAAATTGGACTTATATATAGTTTATCCAAATAAAAAAAATAAATGTAAAGATGAGGAGAAAGTAAACACTAGTAGAACTTTTGAAATGTATGAATTAATTAAGTACTTTTTTTAGCTTTTTTTGTAAGCTTATTTTTCTATTGTTGACTGTAGAACAAGGCATGTTCTTCCAATTCGCGTAAGATTTTAAACTATTTTGCTTAAGCATATTAAAAACTAAAAGCTCCTTTTCTGGAGGAGTTAGGGTATCTATTAATTGAAAGAAGTTAGAAGAACTATATTTATAGTTTAGATTATCTTCAAAAGAACTAAAGAAGTTAGCATTTAGTGAACTAAGGTCACCGTCAAAGGTAAGTGTATTTATTCCTTGAACTTGCTTAGTTATATTAGATTTTTTTACAATAGCATAAATGGAATTTTTTATAGCATTAGTAGCATAAGCAACAAATCTATGAGATACAGGATTGTACATTTCTATTGCATGAAGTAATGTTATATAACATTCATTTTGGATATCTTCGAAATCATACCCATCTATAAATGCTTTACTAGAAAAGTTAATAATAAAAGGAGTAAATTCACTAATTAAATTTTCTTTAGATTTAATATCACCTGATTTACATAATGATACAAGGGATTCGATGTAATCATAGTTCATAGGGCGCCTCCGTTAAAAAAGATTTATAAATGATAATAGGTATAAAAGTAACTGGCCATGGCTACTTCTATACCTAAGATCTTAGGAATTATATACCTAAATATTTACATATTTATATTATCAGTAAAAGGTATGAATGTCAATAAGTTACAAAATAATAATGTTTCATACAAGCAATTTCAGCTTGATCTATTAGCATTTATACATATATGCGCTATACTTTAAGGTGTTTTCAAAATCTAGAATATTAAAAACAGCCAAGGCCTTTTAGGTCACTTTTCGTTGCTAAATGCATAAATGAAATTTCAGGTAGAGTACCATTTACGCCTCTTTTTTTGTGAAACTTATTCTCTTATATGAATATAGAATTTGAATAAAATATTTATCTAATATATACTATAAATGTAAAAAATATA
The DNA here is from genome assembly GCF_007115085.1 of Clostridium sp. HBUAS56017. Classification (NCBI taxonomy): domain Bacteria; kingdom Bacillati; phylum Bacillota; class Clostridia; order Eubacteriales; family Clostridiaceae; genus Clostridium; species Clostridium sp. HBUAS56017. The sequence goes on from NZ_SULK01000018.1 coordinate 57,923, forward strand.
CGGAATGAAAATAAGGGGGAAGAATAATGAAATTTTTTATGAAAAAAATAAAATCTAAACTAATAAAAAATTTAGTTTTAATGACTATATTAGGAATTGTAGGTGGATGTACTGCTATGTTTCAGAGTCCTATTTATGTTAAAGCTTCAGAAAATGCAAGTACATACGAATCTGAAATAAAAGAAGTAGGCATGAGTGAAAATAATACTATAGTAGTTAGAGCTGATGGAACGGCATGGGGCTGTGGAGCTAATGATAATTATGAATTAGGGACAGGCTACAGGGAAATGGATGTTTGTTATTATTACAAAGTTCAGTCTAAGATACCAATTGATAATGTAAAAGATGTAAAGTGTGCTTCAAAATATACAGTATTCCTTAAAAATGATGGAACAGTATATGAATGTGGTGATGATCAGTATGGATTTCAATATTCATACTATCCTGGAATAACAACTCCAATGCAAAGTTCTATAAAAGATGTAACAGATATAGCTTGTGGTTCTAACCATTCAATATTTATAAAAAAAGATGGAACGGTATGGGCCTGTGGAAATAATGATAAGGGGCAAATAGGAAATGAGATTAATAATACTACTCCAGATGGAGATATAATTATTCATATGGGTGGGCCCCATGAGATTGGCATAGAAAATGTAAAAAAGGTTGCTTGTGGGTCTGATTATACAATATTTATAAAGAATGATGGAACAGTGTGGGGCTGTGGTGCTAATGATAAAGGACAATTAGGATTAGGAAATACTACAAATCAAACTACAATAGTAAAAATACCAATAGAAGATGTAAAGGATGTTAAGTGCGGCTCCGATCATACAATATTTGTAAAGAATGATGGGACAATATGGGGCACAGGATATAATGAAAAAGGACAGCTAGGAATAGAAAATTATATAAACCAATTTACACCAGTAAAAATATCAATGGAGAATGTAAAAGATATTAGTTGTGGTGCTAATCATACAATAATAGTAAAAAATGATGGGACAGTATGGGCCTCAGGATATAATAATAATGGACAGTTAGGATATAATTGGGATGATACACATTATAAATTTTTTCAGATATCTATAGATAAGGTAAAAAGAATTATATGTGGTGGTGATCATAGTGTTTTTATAAAGGATAATGGTGAGATTTGGGCTTCAGGAAGTAATGCTCATGGAGAATTAGGACTAGGAGATACTGCTAATTCTAAAGAAACTTCACCTATAAATATAACAAATGCATGGTATTTAGGGGCAAGGTATATATTAAATAAAACTGATAATAATTTATCTTATTTCAATGAATATGGTTCTTTAGCTACTATGATTTATGGTAAATCAGATTATGACGAAAATAAACCAATAGGTTATAAATTTGATGATTATAGCCTTGATATGAAGAGCCTAGTGCGTAATGGAACAGACCCAACAATAAAAGAAGTATTACCAGATGGGTCAGCTGTTACTATTGATAAGGATGGTATTTTAAAATATTTTGGAGGTTTTGTTCAAGAAAGTTTGCGTGTACAACCTAGGTACGATCTTGTTGAGTATGGTGCTGTTTGTCCTAAAGTTGATGATAATTCCATATTAAATGGTAAAGTAGTTGATAAAGTAAAATATGGAATGGTTGAGCAAACTCCTGTTGTTATGTTTTATATTAAAGATGGATCTGTCTTTTATTTTATTCCGGAAAATACAGTATCAGGGGGAGGAATTAGTTGGGTTGGATCAGGTAACAAAAATCCTAATCAAATAAAAGTGTTGCCACTAAAACAAAAGGAGTTTGTTAAAACAACTGTTTACAAAGATAAAAGTGCAAAAGCATTATTCTTCTTATTTCAAAAGGTAAATGGAGATTTAGTGTACTTTGATTCTAATAACAATGAAGTTTCTACTGGTGTTAATATGGGTAATGTTCTTCAAATAATTCCTTGCACTTTGAATAATTCAACTATATATTTAATGAAAGATGGAACTTTGAAATATTTAAATGATAAAGGAAAAGCAACAGATATTACCTTGCCAAATGGAACTTCAGTTCAAGGTGTGTTATCCAATAAGTTTATTAAAATGAGTGATGGATTAATTTATACTCTTAATAATAATGCTTTGGGAACTACTAATATATTAGAGAGTGAAATAAAAACAGCTGTGAATAATATTATTTGGATGAAAAATGGTATAGTTCAAACTGTAGATAATGATGGGAAAATTACAGTTTTAACTAATGTAAATGGAGCTTTAATTAAAGAGATTAGGGCTTTTGATAATAATAATGCCTTTATTGTAAATCAAGATAATACCACTTATGGAGTTGGAAGTTTAATTAATGGTGTTGATTTAAAGAGTAAGAATATTAACTATGATAATATAGGAACTTTTATATCAAATAATGATAATTCAAATCAGATGAAATTAATAATAATGAAAAATGGAGCAGTTTATGCATGTTCTTCAAATTTTAAAAGATCTGAGAAGATAGCTTTTGGTGGTAATGTTTTAGAAGGATTTCAAGAGAAATCATTAAATGAAGCAAAAGAGGCAGTAGATAAAGCAGAATCAAGGAAGTTACAAGAAGACGTAACAGCAGCTCAGCAATTGGTAACAGCGTTATCAAATGAAAATGACAAAACTGCGCTGCAAAATAGGTTGAATGCAATACAAATATCTGACACTTCTCAAGTACAATTAGATAATGCAAAGAGTGCAGTAGAGAAAGCGGAATCAAGTAAGTTGCAAGAAGATGTAACAGCAGCTCAAAATCTAGTAGATGCTTTAGAAAACAGTAGAGAAAAAACTGGACTGCTAGTAAGAGTATATGTAGTGCAAGTGTACATTAATAATGTGGCTGATGCTACAACTAAAGTAGCAAATGCAGAAAAGACTAAAACACAAGCTAATGTTGATGCAGCACAAGCTTCCATTAAGTTATTACCTATGGGAGATAATAATAGAACTTCATTACAAAGTAGATTAGATGCAGTGCAGGCACATATTACTTATGAAACACAATTGTCTAATGCTGCAAGTGCAGTAGCAAAAGTAGAAGTAACCAAACAAAAGAAAGATTTAGATTATGCACAAACATTAGTTACCATGCTAATAGATGGAATGCCAAAAACTACATTACAAACAAGATTAACAGCAGTTCAAATTTATATTGATAACCTAAATTATTCTACAACTAAAGTTGAAAATGCAGAAAGTACTAAAGTGCAAGTCGATGTTGATGCAGCTCAAGCTGCAATCAATTTATTACCAGAAGGAGATAATAATAGAGATACACTCCAAAGTAGACTAGATGCTATTCAAAATTATATAGATAATTTACCAAGTGCAACTAATATTAAGGTCACTCAAATTGGTAAAGACTCAATTTCAATAAGTTGGCAAACTAATTCTGTTAATAAATTAAGATATCAAATAAGAGTTGGTTCTCAGTATGTTGCAATAGATGGTACATTAACAGCAACTCCAACATGGATTTTACTTACCAACAAGAATTTTACTATTAAAGGATTAAATCAAAACACTTCTTATGATATAAGTGTAAATGCTCGTAATCAAGAAGGAATAGTTTGCTTTAAAAGTGGAATAGTTAATGTTACTACTTTAAATTAAGCATTTTAGATGAGAGAAAGCTCTAGAAATTTATATAATTTATGAAATTTAATAAACCTCCAATCGTTAATAAATCTAACGGTTGGAGGTTTGTTTATAATAAAGGATTAATACTCTTGAATAGAGAAATATTCTATTTTATCAAATGATATATAATCTTTAATTGGTGTACTTGAGCTAGAGGTTGGCTTATTTACAAAAATATAATAAGCTTTTCCTACACCGTTTGATCTTGAATCATACCAATTTAAGAAGGTGTTTAGTTCATCATTAGATAAATCATAATTCTTTGTAGTATTATTAGATAATGTTATTGTAAGTTTTGTTCTGTTTTCTATTTTAGAATTTGGGTCTGTAACTGTTACAAAACAAGATGCTACAATACCGTCTTTTGTAGTTGCAGTTATAGTTGAAGTACCAGCTGTAACAGCTGTTATTTTACCGGTTGAATCAACAGTTGCTATTGATGGATTACTTGAATTCCAAGTTACTATAGCTTCTTTAGGACTAGTAGTTGCTGTTAATTTATCAGTTTGTCCAACAATAATGTTATCTGAGGTTTTATCAAGGCTTATTTGACATAACTTATAAGCTTCTACTGATGATAATTCATTATCAGTTCTACCGCCAATTGAATATATATTATCATCTAAAACAACTGAGGTATGCTGGAATCTAGCATTTTTTAAATTAGATGATGTAGACCAAGTGTTTGTTGAAGGGTCAAATTCTTCAACAGATGATAAAGGAGTTGAACCGTTAGAACCACCAATCGTATATATTTTACCATTTAAAACAATTGAAGTAGCTGAAGTTCTAGCATCTTTCATATTTGCAAGAGATGTCCATGAATTATTGTCAGGGTTATATACTTCAAGAGATGAAAAATAACTATCAGTATCCATATTATATCCACCAATTGTATATATCTTACCATCTAAAACAACTGAATTATGGCCTCCTGATTTAGCATCTTTCATACTTGATAGGCTTGTCCACGTATTTAATGCAGCATCATATACTTCCGTAGATGATAAAGCATTGTTATCACTGGAACCACCAATTGTGTAGATCTTATTGTTTAAAACAACTGAATTAGAAGAATACCTTGAATCGTTCATTTTAGCTAGTTTAGACCAAGTATTGGTAGAAGGATCGTATACTTCTGTAGAGGATAATGCTGAATCTTTTGAATCACAGCCACCTATTACATATATTTTGTTGTTTAAAACAACTGAGTTTGAGTAACATCTAGAATCATTCATGTTTGCTAATTGAGACCAAGTATTTTTAGTAGGGTCATATACTTCAACAGAGGACAATGCTTCACTATTTGAATTACGACCACCAATAACGTATATTTTTCCGTTTAAGACAACTGAGTCAAAATCATGTCTAGGACTAGCCATGCTAGCTAAAGTAGACCAAGTATTTGTTGTTGGGTTATAGGACTCTAAAGAAGATAAGTCGCCATTTTTATCTAGTCCGCCCATTGAATATATTTTTTCATTTAAGACAACTGAAGAGAGCTTATACCTAGCATAAGTTAGATTTGATACAGTTGTCCATTGAGTCGATGTTGTTTCAGCAGCTCTTACAAAGATATTTGAATCTGCCAAGACGAAAAATAATGCAATTAACATAAATGTTAAGTTTTTTTTGATATTTGAATAAAATCTATTTTTCATAAAATATCCTCCTATGAGATAATTTCATTTTCATTATTATAATAATATGCTTGTAAAGATAAACAACATAAAAATAGAAAGTATTACTCAGTTATGTAAGATTTTATTTTTACAAATGGTATGTAATCTTTAGTTGGCAGCGAAGTATTATCATTAGGTTTGTTTAAAAATACATAATAAGCTTTGCCTTGCCCTTTAGATTTTAAATCATACCAGTTTAAAAATGCATTTAAATCATCTTTAGTCAAGCGATATTCTTTTGTTGTATCATTTGATAAATTCAAAGTTAGTAATACTGTATCTTTATTTGGATCATCAGGTATAGTTTTTTCTGTTACAGTTACGCTACAAGTTGCTTTAGCTCCATCTTTTGTGGTAGCAGTTATAATTGCTGAACCAGCTTTAATACCAGTTATATTACCTGATGAGTCAACTTCAGCAACAGTTTTATCACTTGATGTCCAACTTACTAGATTATCAGATGGGTTAGTAGTAGCTATAATTTTTGAAGTTCCACTAACTTCTATTGAAATAGAAGTTTTATCAAGTTTAATTGAATTTTCCTGATAAGATTCAATAGACGATAATGTCCCTTTTGAACTACGTCCGCCAATAGTATATATTCTGTTATTTACAACAACGGAAGTATGAATGTATCTGTCTGTATTCATATTTGAAAGCATTGTCCATGTATTAGTGATAGGATCAAAAACTTCTGTAGAAGACAATGGACTTTTACTACATCCCCCTATGGCGTATATTTTTCCATTTAACAAATTTGCAGTATGAAGACGTCTAGCATTATTCATGTTCGCAAGTGTTGACCAGGTATTGTTATTTGGGTCAAAAACCTCAATGGAAGATAAATTTCCTTTTTCGTTACATCCACCAATTGAATAAATTTTCCCTTCTAGGATTGTTGAAGTATGTTGATATCTAGCACTATTCATATTTGTTGTTGTAGAACAAGTATTAGTGTTTGGATTAAAAACTTCAACGGATGAGAGATAGCCATTTGAGCCAAATCCGCCAATAATATAAATTTTGCCATCTAGTACAACTGAAGTATGATAATATCTGGCGTTATTCATATTTGCAAGTTTAGACCAAGTATTAGTACTTGGATCAAAAACTTCAATAGATGATAATTTTCCACCAGCATTAGAACCACCAATTACATATATTTTGTCATCTAATACCACTGAAGTTGCATATTTTCTAGCATCGTTCATATTAGGTAAAGAAGTCCATGTATTTGTAGCTGGGTCAAAAACTTCAGCGGATGATAAAACTTCACCAGAATGCTCTCCACCCAATGCATATATTTTACCTTTTAAGGTAACAGAAGTGTGATTATATCTAGTTTCTTTCATGCTAGCTAATTTTTTACAAGTATTAGTACTTGGATCAAATTCTTCTAGAGTTGATAGTGCTATCTTTGAGGTATAGCCTCCAATTGTGTAAATTTTGTCATTTAGTACAACAGTAGTATGGTATTGCTTTGCATCGGACATATTTCCTAGAGTAGTCCAAGTGCTAGATAACGGTTCTGAATTAACAGCAGATGCATTAATATTTGAGATTCCTAAAAAAAACAATAATATACAAATAGAAATCACTTTTACTTTATTTCTCATTTATATCCTCCAATCATAATATATATATTATTATAATAATATATATATTATGTCAAAATAAAGAAGTAAATACAATATAGTACATATATCATCGAATATGGTTTTGGTGAAAATAGAAGTGAGGAACTTATTTTTGAAAAATATTGTAAGTTAAAAAATAGCCTGTGCTTTAACCTAAAGATTAGGATTACACAGACCATTTTTAATACAAAATTATATTGTAATATTTCTTTGAAAATCTTCACCATTTTGTAATTTGCACTTAACCATATAGGAGCCATTTGATACATCAGAAAATAAATATACTCCATATTTATTAGTTACTTGAACCTGGACTATTGTTTCATTACCTCTAGCATTTAAACTGTATAGAAAAACTGCAGTATTTGAAACAGGTACTTTATGAGATAGAATTGTTCCACTGATAGTACCAGTTGAATTGCTAGAATCCCTTATTAGGTTAACGTTTAAAGGAATGAATTTATAAGTTTCAACAGTCAATTCAATAGGGTTAAATGGAAGATATCCAACTTTTTTTACTTCCATAATATATTTATAAGGTAAAATATCATATATAATATATTGTCCATTATTATTAGAAGTTGTTCTGTAAATAATTTTATTAGGATCATCAGATGATTTTAAATTGATAATTGCATCTGGAATTGCCATATTTCTACCTTCCATTAGGATTTTCCCATATACTAATCCATTTAATAAAGCAGAGTTTGTTTTAAGAGAAAATGATAGTTCATAAACATCGTTAGGTCTTAAAACAATACATTTTGCTGTTGAAGTAGAATAATATTTTGCAGATGCAACTACTTTATATTCACCAGGATTTAATACATTAATGAAATTATAAATACCTTCTTCATTAGTAGTCGTATGAAATAGAGGATTTAGGTTTCTATCAAAAACTGCAACTGTTGCATTTGAAATTGGGGAATCCCTGTCAAAAACTCTCCCTGTTAGAAGAGTGCTATAACAGGGAGGATTTTTTTCTAGTTCAAGATTAATAGTAGCTTCTTCATAAGGCTGCATCTTAAAAGGATTACTATCTTTAAGAATATATTTATCTTCTATTAACATTTATTGTTAACCTTGAGTTTCCTGTACAGTAGCTTTTACACGATAATTTCCAGGAGCTACATTTGCAAATAGATATCTACCGGAAATATTAGTTTGAGTAATAGCTATAATCCTTTCAGTTCCACCTGTAATAGAATATAATGCTACATTTGCGTTAGCAATAGGTTGATTTGTATCCTCGTCAGTAATAACTCCACTTACTGTACCAGTATTATTTTGAGTATTAGGTGTTAGTATTAAATTACTGGTTACAAAAGCATTTGCTGCAACATTTAGAGTTCCACTTTGATTAGGATTAAAGCCAGTTCTTGATGCCGAAACAATATAGCTGTCAGGTGGTATATTTACGAAAAAGAATTGACCTCTATCGTTTGTGGTAGCTGTTGCAATTGTTGTAGGTGTTTCTCCTGGTTGAGGAACAGTTGTTAAAGTTACAGTTGCATTTTCTATAGGGGTATTACCAACGCTAGAAGTTATTATTCCATAGACAGTTCCCAAGTTTGCATTTGGATTTGTTTCTAAAGGAATATTTATAGTAGTAGTTTCATCATCTTGAATAGTTACAGGTATGGAGTTTGATAAAAGAAATCCAGGGGCAACTGCAACAACACTATATGAGCCTGCTGGCACATTTTCAAAAGAATAATTTCCGTTTTGATCTGTAGTTGTGTGTTCAAAAGGCTCATTATTTGCATCAAATAATTTAACGGTAGCGCCAGCAACTCCTGTGCCACCTGAGGTTACTTGTCCTTCTAAAGTTCCAGTAGTTAATGCTTCATTAGTAGTTAAATTTAAATTTTCAGTTTTTTCTTCTCTGCCTGTAATAACAAATGGATCACTATATCCAATATCATATAAATTAACGAAAGGCATTTCTTTTCTCCTTCTTTCTTAATCTTAAGATTCTATTTTAAATTTTGTTGATTTGTCTATTAATCACAATATAGCTTATGCAATGAAAGTGATATTTGTTAATTAAATTAAGAAATATGTATTAATATGTTGTTTTAAATGTGAAATTAAATCTAGGAGAGTATAAAATTTCAAAAATGGACAATACTTAAAGGTAGCGTTAGAGACTTAAAAATAATACTTAATTTAGAGAGGATGGTTAAATGTTAAAATTAATATCAAGGGAAACTAAAGATAGGTATAGTAAAATACTTAAGGAAATGGGAGTAATAGGAGAAGGTGTTTTGGAAAAGAATAAGGTAGCTGCATTATATATAATATGTGCTAAGGAAAATTTATGGGATAATAGAAAATTATTATTTGATCTTAGTAACCAGAATATAAAAGAAGAAGGATTTAAATTAGTTAAGGGAAAGGGAAATAGAGCATTAGTTCTATTAGCTTTTAATCTATTTAATAGTTACAAGGATGATGAAACAGATGTGTTCAGCATAGTGCAAAAGATTGATAGACAGGATAGAGATATTGTTATTAATGCAATTAATATAATTTGGACAGCAGCTTAAAATGTAAAGCTGCTGCTCTTATTTTAAAAAGTTCTTTTTTAGGAAATCTTCTTTGGTATTATTTATATCGTTTATATTTATTATACTAATGTCTTTTTGAGGCATAGTGCTTTTATAAATTCTTATACTTTGATTTCTAATTAAAATGTCCACTAAACTTTCAATCAATAAGTTGTTTTTTAGAATTAAGTTCTCACTGGCATAGACCTCATTTATTAAATCCTTTAGGGAATCATAAGCACCGTCTTCTAGAGTGAATTCTTTAGTATTTAATAAGTGGATAGCAAGATTTAAAAGTTCTTCTTTATTATAGTTTTCAAAATCTAACCATACTGGAAAGCGCATATTAATATATGGATTGTTTAACATAAGTTTTTTGTAATCTAACTTAGAGCATCCAAGAACTAATACAACTTTATTTTTGCTTTTTTCGATAAAATTTAAAAATGATATAAATATTTCGTCGTATCTTGAATCATTTAGAACTACATCAAGGCAGTATATAAATAATATTTTTCCTAAAAATTTATTTAAAATATCTTCTAGTTTAGATCCTTTATTGATTTCTGAAATTATTTCAAAGCCGTTTATTTCAAAAATACTTTTAGCTTTTACTATACCTTGACTATAATACATTTCTGAAAGCAGGTTTAAAAATTCCTTTTTACCGGTACCAATTTCTCCAGTTATGATCATATTCAAATTTCTTGTAATATCTGTGCGAATACCAGCTTTTCTTCTTTTGGCTTCAACTTTTATTAAAGAATATTGGCACCTTAAAAATTTTTTCGCTTCTTCCTTTAATCTTACATCTTTTAATCTATCATCTAAGTTGAATTTATTGTCTATAGAAATAGATTGAATTGATTCTATATCTTTTGAAGTTATCAAGTTCATTTCATAAACACTAATATCCTCTTCAGCAATTCTTATACTTTGATTTCTTATAATATTTTCAATATAATTTCTAACCATTCTGCCATTTCCAGACTGAGAATCAGCATTTTCGTAAATTTCTTCAAAGCTTTTTTTAAGAGTACCATAAGCATTTTTAGATAACTTAAATCCTTGTGATTCAATTAATCTAATAGACATTTCGAAAAGTTCACTAGGGTTATAATCTTTAAAGTTAGTCCATAGAGGAAATCTTGATCTTAACCCTATGTTCACATCGAAAAAGTCCTCCATTTCCTTTTCATATCCAGCTAAAATAACTATTACATCTTTTGAGTGATCTTCAATTAGTTTTAGTAAAGTTTCAATTGCCTCAATGCCTAAGGAATCATTTGCTAGTGTATAGGCTTCATCAATGAAAAGAATTCCGCCAATGGCTTCTTTAAATTTCTTCTCCGTCTTTTTGGCAGTTTCACCTGGAATTTCTGAAATAAAACTAGATCTATCTGTTTCTACTAACTGACCAACTTTTAAAAGACCAATACTATTTAGCATTTCGGCAACAAGTCTTGCAATACTTGTTTTTCCTGTACCTGGATTGCCTATAAAAACCATATTTAAGTTTTGCTGTACCTTAGTTATTACTCCAACTGATTTCCTTTTTTCTTCAGCTACTATAAGTTTATATTGGCTTTTAATAATATTTTTTACTTCTTCTAATCCAATAATATTTTTTAACTTTTCTTCTAAATCAAATTTTGCATTACGTCTAAAGTTAAAGTCATCTCTTTCTAATAGATCAATTTCTTTATTATTGTCAATGAGATATTTTTTTGAAGCATCAAGAATAGCATTTTCTATTATATTTCTTACAAATCGAGCATTTCCTAAGTCATTTTTACCTGCAATTTGATTTCGAGTAAAAAGATCAATTAAGCCATTTTTAACATTTCTAGCAATTCTATAACCTTTAGATTTTGCAATTTTTACGGATAATTCATACATCTCAGCTGGAGTGTAATCTTCAAAATGGATTTTATTTGGAAATCTTGATTTTAATCCTTGATTAAGACTTAAAAAATATTCCATATCATTTTCATAGCCAGCTAGGATAACTACAATGTTATCTTTATTATCTTCAACACCTTTAAGTAAAGCATCTACTATTTCAATACCTATTTTATCATCTTCGCCTTTGCAAAGAGAATAAGCTTCATCTATAAATAAAACACCACCTAAAGCTGAATATATTATGTCATTAGTTCTTTTTGCTATATCAATATTATTTTCTGAGAAAAAATCAGCTTTGCTAACTTCTTTGAAGATTCTTTTTTTCAAAACACCTAAGGTACTTAAAAATTCAAATGTTATTTTAGCAGCATTGGTTTTTCCAGTACCAGCATTACCTGTAAAAATCATATTCATAGAAATTCTAGCGGTTCTCATGCCAAGCTTTTCTCTAATTTTTTGAACTTTTATATTATTATGTATGTTATGAAGAAATTCTTTTAATTGATTCATTCCGGTAGTTGAATTAAGTTTATAACATACTTCATCAAATGTTGGGGTTGAATAATGAGTTAAATTATAAAGACCATCTTCTGTTTTGCAAAATATTTTGTTATGTTCTACATATAAATGAAGTGTTGATTTAGTGTTGACCTGATTTTCAAAAAACAAATTGTTTATAGGATGATAGATTTTATATTTTATGTATTTGTCTATTCCAAAACTACTATCATTAGTATAATCAGCTTGTAAAAATTTCAAGAGAATATTTTCTTCTTCAGGTAGACCTAAAGATATGTCAATATTAAAATTATTTTCAAGCTTATTTAAGTTTTTAAATAGTCCAATTTTTATTACTTCGTAATTTTCTGCTGAATCTAAGTCTCTTGTTATCAATACCTGGTCAACTTTATTTGAAAATTTTTTGCTTATTTCACTATCTTTATCATTTGATACGAATACAAAGAATTTATTATGGCATATAAAATGATTTATTTTATCCTTGTCTTGCAAATTAGCTTTTATTAAAAATTTATTTTTAATTACATATTCATCATTTAATAGAATACAGGTATTAGGGTATATATTAAGTAAGACTTCTGAGATTTCTTCTGTAGCTTTTTCAAGATTTTTAAATAATAAACATTCTCTATGGTTATTTAATTTTTCGTACAGATCAGTGATAAAGGCATTGTAACCTAGATTGAAGTCATATGAGGATAAATCTAACTCATCAATATTTTCATTTTCAACTAGGTTTTCGACTTTTAAATTTTCAAAAAGTAACCTAATACTAGTCTTTTTTGCAGTGTTCTTTTCTCCTAGAATTAAGAGAGAGCCCTTAAGGTTGTCATTGAGCTTTATAAAGAAATATTTACATAACTCACTTAAGTAATCATGTTGTCCTATTAATTCATTATTTAAAATTTTTTCTATATTTGATATTTTAACTTCTATATTATTATTCATTAATAAATCCTCGCTGTATATATATTACTTTCTTAGTTTGTATAAAAAAAACACTAATATTCATTTGTGCATATTAATTTATAAAGAGACATAAAATATTTTTAACTAATGGATTATATAGAGGAGATGGAATAATGAGCAAGATATTATATATAAAAGCAAACGTTAAAGCAAATGGTGAATCAAGAACTTTTAAAGTGTCAGATAGTTTTATAGAAGAGTATAAGAAAAATAACCCTAGTGATGAAGTAATAACTTTAGATTTATATACCGAAAATATTAACTTTTTGAAACCAGATGATTTGACTAAAATTTTTGGACCTAAAGATGAAAATAGTAAAAGTGATCCTATTTTAAAATATGCATATCAGTTTGCGGAAGCTGATAAATATGTAATAGCAGCGCCAATGTGGAATCTAAGTTTTCCAGCAATATTAAAAGCTTATATTGATTATATAAGTATTGTAGGTATAACTTTTAAATATACAGAAAATGGACCAGTAGGACTTTTAAAAAATAAAAAAGCTGCACATATAGTAGCAAGAGGCGGTGAGTATGGTAATGCTCCATATGAAATGGGGGATAGATATTTAAGGACGATATTGGGCTTCTTTGGAATTCAAGATATAGAGACAATAGCAATTGAAAATCTTGATATAGTAGGAGCAGATGTTGAAGGAAAAGTAAATGAGGGAAAAGAAAAAGCTAAAAAAATTGTACAAAACTTTTAATTTATATTTTAAGGAAAGTCATTTTGGCTTTCCTTAATTCACATTTAGAACAAAATATACAAGGAGATGAAAAGATGAGCAAGGTATTATATATAAAAGCCAATATAAAAGAAAGTGGGGAATCGAGAACTTTTAGAGTATCAGATTGTTTTATGAAAGAATATAAAAAAAATAATCCTGATGATGAAATAACTACATTAGATTTGTATAAGGAAAAGATTGAGTTTTTAAAACCAATTGAACTAAAAGAAATTTTTGAATCTAAAGATGAAGAGAGTAACAAGAAACCTATTTTAAGTTTTGCATATGAATTTGCAGGAGCAGACAAGTATGTAATAGCAGCACCAATGTGGAATTTGAGTATTCCAGCAATTTTAAAAGCTTATATAGATTACATAAGTGTTGTAGGTATAACTTTTAAATATACAGAAGATGGACCAGTGGGACTTTTAAAAAATAAAAAAGCTGTACATATAACTACAAGAGGTGGGGGATACAATAATACAAATTATGAAATGGGAGACAGATATATTAGAACAATACTAAGCTTCTTTGGAATTGAGGATATACAGACAATAGCTGCTGAAAATTTAGATATTTTAGGAGTAGATGTTGAGAAGAATGTTAATGAAGGAATTGATAAGGCTAGAATTATTGCTCAAAGCTTTTAATGAAGAATACATGACTTAAGGAAAGTAATTTTTCTTTCCTTAAGTTTAACTAAGTAAATGTTTCAGTAACTAAATTTGCAAAGATTAAATTAGAATATATTTCTGAATGATAGGTTAATGATATATGTTTATCCTAATTTTGTAAGAGAGTATATTCTATGATATACTTAAAACAATGTGTAATATATGTTTAGTGAATAATAGTGCTATATAAGTAAAGGGGTAGGGGCTATGGAAGAAAAAAGATTTGCAGTATTAATAGATGCTGATAATGTTTCCTCAAAATATATTAAAAATATATTAGATGAAATATCTAATTATGGGATAGCAACATATAAGAGAATTTATGGGGATTGGACAAGTAAAAACGCAGCAGGATGGAAAGAGGTGTTACTTGAAAATTCAATCTCTCCAATTCAACAATATAGCTATACTACAGGGAAAAATGCTACAGATTCGGCTATGATAATTGATGCTATGGATATACTATATTCTAATAGTGTAGAAGGTTTTTGCATTGTATCAAGTGACAGTGATTTTACAAAACTTGCAGTACGGCTTAGAGAATCAGGAATGATAGTAATTGGAATGGGTGAAGAAAAAACGCCAAAACCTTTTAGTGTAGCTTGTAATATATTTAAATATCTTGATATATTATCAGAAGTTGAAGAACAAGATACTATAGAAAATAGTGCTGTAAAATCTAAAGAAGATAAAGAAAAAGATGAAAACAATAAACTTGAAATAAAAGCTAAAGAAGCTAAGACTATGACTGATATTAAAATTATAGAAGAATCAATAATTAAGATTATAACGGAAAATGGAAATGAATTAAAAGGAATGGATATGGGAGAGTTAGGAAGTAGACTTGTTAAAAGATATCCTGATTTTGATGTTAGAAATTATGGTTATAGCAAATTATCAAAATTTATAACAAGTTTTAATTCATTAGATTTAGAAACAGAACTGAATAATTTAACTGTACGAGTAAAAACAAATGATGTGAATTTAAAAACAATTGAAAATACAGTTATTAAGATTATAAAAGAAAATGGAGAGAAAGGCATTAATATGGGAGAACTAAATCAAAAATTAGTTGAAAATTATCCGAATTTTAATGTCAGAAATTATGGTTATTCAAAGTTTTCAAAGTTAATAAATGAATTAAATGAGGTAACTATAAAAAGTAAAGGAAGAAACGGGTGTGCTAAAACTGTCACTTTGCTAAAAAATGTTTTGAAGAAATAAGGTAAAGTCAAGAGTGATTCTTGGCTTTACTTTATTGGAGAATCTTAGTTTTTATATAGAAATTGTAGAATAAAAGTAAGTAATAAGGTTTAACATGAACTCTTTAAAATACAAAATTACCATCTATGAATAATATTGGGTTTTGTAAATATCTTATCAAGTGTCTTTATAAAAGGAATAATAGAGTTAAAATCAAGAGCTCTATGGTCAAAGGCAAGGCACATTGGGAGAGTTTTTCTTATACCAATTTCTTTAATGCCATTTTCTTTTGTAAATATTCCTGCTTTTTCTTGAATAGAACTTATTCCAATAGCAAACACTTGTGGCGGTATAATTTCCAGTAAAGAAAAAAATCCTTTTTGTTCTTTATATAAAGAACCTATATTGGATACTGTCACTGTAGCAGATAAAATATTTTTTTCTGTTAAACGATCTTTCTCTGGAATATTGTAATAGTTTTGTTTTTCTAATCCTTTAAGACAACTAGCTTTATGTTGACTAAATTTTGAAGATAAAATACGTCCTAAAATACTAAAGTTCAGTTTCCTTATTTCATTGATGGTATCAGTGCAAGCTGCTTTATATAACATTTCATTTATATTTGTATTTTTAATTTTTTTTGATAAGCTAAGAATAGAGTTGGAGATATCATTTAAGGACATTTTTTCAGTATTTAATATGGTTGGTGTTATCATTTTTTCATCAGGGAGGAGCCAAGGAATAGCTATGTTAATCGCATCTAAAATATAAAGAGTTCCTTCAGATTTCTTAGAATTATATTCTACATAAGAATTTAAATCAGGGGCTAATAGCAGACCTTCTATAATAGTTTTAATCATTATTGTGTTGAAGGTAATTTTATGATTTGATTTTATTTTGTTTTTACTCAGTTTTAAAAATTCTTCGTAAAAATTGGTTATGTCAGGCTCATAGATATAAGTAACATGTGGAACGGTTTTCCAAGAGGTTGATGTCATATGTGATACTACCTTTCTTTGTAGATCAAATTTTTTTGTAGCTTTTATTTTTATGTTTTTATAGTTCATAATTTTTCTCCCTGTAACTTATATTTATAACTATAATAAAGATTAATTTGTATAATTTTATGCAACATTTAAAGTAATAGAAGTATCTAATAAGTATAAAATTCAAACTGACTTTAATAAAAAGATATTATTTAAGTAAAAAAGATAATCCTAAAATAGGAAGGTTAAACATAAATTTTAACGAGAGTAGATTTAATTGTAAATTTAGTGCACTTAATAAAGTAGAATTCACAAAGAATAGGAATTAAAATACCTTTTTGTGATATAATTACAATATGGTGTAAAATAAAGTATTATTTAAGGAGGTATAGAGATGGATCATTTAGTATATTGTAATGGAAAATCAAAAGTTTTAGAAAAAATTTTAAGTGGTACAAAGACAATGATTATTAGAGGGGCAGCAGATAGAAAGTTACCGTATGGAAGAGTATTCGAGGGAGAAACTCTTTACTTTATAAAAAATAGAGGATATGGTTTAATTGAAGGAAAGGCTACTGTAAAAAGTGTATTTAATTCTGAAAAAATTACAGAAGATGAATCGAAAAAACTAATAAGTGAAAATATGAGTAAGTTGGATTTATCTGAACTTCAAGTTCAACGTTGGGTTGGTAAAAACTATATTTGCTTAGTTGAGATAGAAGATGTTGAAAAAGTGGAAATGCATTTAAAATTTAAATACCAGAAAACTATGGAAGATTGGGTCATCATTGAAAACGTTTCATCTGTAGTGGAAAATCCAAATGAAAGATATAACAGTTTAAAGTATAAGTAATAACTTAAAGACTTTTCTTTCATATTTTTATATTAGTATAAATTTGTACTATAAGCATAGAAATCAAGCTTTAAAAAGATTTCTGTGCTTTTTAAAAAATAATTTATATATACTGTATTTACAAAAAAGTGGACTATAGATATTATCTATAGTCCAAAATTAGAAAATAAATTTGCTATTCAGTTTTGAATTTATTGATTAGTGATTTTAGATTTACTGCCATTTCTCCAAGACCTTGTGCTGATGCCGTCATTTCTTCAATGGAAGCTACTTGTTCTTCAGTAGCAGCAGATATTCCTTGAATTTCACCATTTACTTTTTCTGAAAGGCTAACCATAGCATCTAAGTTATTAGAGATAGCTTCTTCTTCTTTAGCCACGGAAGTTATAGAAACTGTTACTTCTTCCATATTAGTTGATATATTTTGAATAGCTTTAAAGATTTGTTCAAAATATTCATTAGTTTCTTTTATAACTTTTGATCCACCTTTAACATCATCTATTCCTTTATTCATTACCACAGTTACATTCTCTGTTTCTTTTTGAATTCCATCAATTATTTCACTAACTTGTCCAGCTGCTTCACCAGATTGTTCAGCTAGCTTACGAACTTCATCCGCAACAACTGCAAAGCCTTTTCCTTGTTCTCCAGCACGGGCTGCTTCGATGGCAGCATTTAACGCTAAAAGGTTAGTCTGTTCTGATATTCCTTTAATTACTTCAGTAATTTGGCCAATTGCTTTTGTGTGTTCATTCAATTTGCCTATTACAAGTGCAGTTTCGTTTACTGAGCTTTGTATACCATCAATGCTAGAATTTACCTTAACTAAAGCCTTGCTTCCCATCTCTGAATAATTAGAAGCATCCTTTACTGCACTTGATACAGCAGTGGATTTCTTATTTATATCATCCACAGCATTATCTAGGTTCCTCATATTTGAACTTATCTTATTTATGCTTAGGTTAACTTGCTCTGTTCCGTCTGCTATTTCATTAGAATTTTCAGCTGTGCTTGTAGATGCCATAGCTTGCTGTTCACAAACACTTATCATTTCAGTAGAAGCTTCTGAAACATTTGAAGAATAACTTTTTATACTATTTACCATTTCATTCAGATTGCTTACCATCTTTTCAAAGGCTTTACTCAATTCACCTATTTCATCCTTTGAAGATATATCAAGTTTATTTATATTTAAGTTTCCGTCTGCAACATTATTAGCGGCAGATAAAAGCAATTTAATTGGAGCTACTGAACGGCCTGATAAAATAAATACAATAGCACAAACAATTACTAATATGATTAGTCCGATTGCAGCTGTTAAAATAGATGATTGTACACTTTTTTCAATAGCTACTTTTTTAGAGATTTCTGCACATACTAACCAACCAGTTTTCTTGTCTTGAACAAAGCTTATAAGCTTTTTTTCACCATCTACTAGTATTTCTTCAGATCCACTATTTCCAGATAAACCATTTTTCACGTATTCATAATTGCTTAAGTCTTTACGTTCATCTAATGTTTTAAATGTTTCTGTAGGATGAGCTAACATTTTTCCTTCTTTATCTAAAACATAAACAGTAACATTATCAGTAGAAAGATTTTTTACAAAGTTATCTAAGTTTGTAAGATTAATTGTTCCTTGTATTACGCCTGTGATATTTCCATTTTCTTTATCCATTATTGGTGTGGCTAAAACGGTGATAGGCTTTCCAGTATTTTTAGCTATAAGAATTTCTGAAATAACTTCTTCGTCACCTTTAATAGCTGATTTGAAAAAGCTACGATCAGAGATATTGGAAGTTGCCTCGTTATCAGATCTTACAAGTTGATTTCCATCTACTTTGGAAACAACAATGCTAGATATATTTGGATAAACATTTTTTGCTTCAACAAGAATTGGTTTGATCTTTTCAGAATCCATTGTACGAATAAGTGGATTTTTTGATAAAACTCTAATTCCTGTGAGATTTTCATTTGCTAAGTTTTTTATTTCTGCTTGGACTATTTCTGCTTTTTTTAAATTCTCTGCCATAGCGTTTTCTGTTGAACTATTTTGAGAAAAAGAAAAACTAATAGAAATAAAAATTGCTAATGGTAAAGAACTTGCTAACAATAGAATTAATGTTAGCTTTTTTCTAATGTTCATATATGTACCTCCCTTAATCAATAAGTATAATTACCCTTATATATAATAATCGACCTAAATTGACTTCTCTTTATAAAATAAGGATATTTATTTATAATAAGTTATTAACAGTGTTGGAGATAGATTGAAAAGTTTTTTTGGAAAATAGTGTTGACCTTGACGCCGTGTACTACTTTATACTTTATAATAAGGATGGAGGGTAAGTATGGAACTTATAACAATTAGTGAAGTATCAAAAAATTTTAACGTGTCTACTAGAACACTTAGATATTATGAAGAAATAGGGCTTTTAAAAAGTACTAAAAAAGAGGGTTACGCTTATAGAGTGTACGAAGAAAAGGCAATTCTACGATTGCAGCAAATAATAATTTTAAGAAAATTGAATATTTCCCTAAAAGAAATCTCTAGCATTTTAAATAATGAGAATATTATTAATACTATTGAAATATTTAAGAAAAATGCTAATGAGTTGACAGATAAAATAAATTCCCTTTTAGTTATAAAGGAAATATTAAATGATCTTATTGAAAAAATTGAAGAAAGTCAAAATATTCAAATTAACTTAGATGTATTAAAGGATAATTCCGTACTTAATATGATTGACTCCTTATCCTTATCAAATTTTATTTTTAAGGAGGAAAAGTCATTGGAATATTTAAACAAAGCAGCAAAAACTTTAGAGATTCTTAAAGATGTTAGGATTATTCATTTACCATCATTCACAGTTGCATCAAGTCACTATATTGGAGAAAATCCAGAAGATAATGCAGGTGAACAATTAAAAAAGTTTATAAAAGAGAGTGATTTATATAGTATAAAATCAGATGCTCGTGTATTTGGATTTAATAATCCATGTCCAACTAAAAATGAAGTATATTATGGATATGAATTTTGGGTTACTATTCCAGAGAATATGGAGGTGCCTAAGCCACTTGAGAAAAAGCATTTAAATGGAGGTTTATATGCAGCGCATATGATAAGTTTCGGTAATTTTCACGAATGGGAATGGTTAAGTAATTGGGTCTATAAAGATAATTCTAAGTATGAAGCAAATTGTCTTAAGGATAATGGTGAGAAAATGGGTGGATTACTTGAAGAACATTTGAATTATGTATATTATGTGAATTCTAAGTGGCCAAAAAGTGATGAACAACAGATAGATTTATTGTTTCCAATAAAGAGGAAAGGTTAGTAGATAATTTTTAATTTTAGGTAAATTATTGCATGTCATGGAAATATAATGTATAATGAACCTAATTATTATTAAAGGAGGGTAGATCATGAGAAATATAGTTAGTACTGTTAATTTTACTTTAAATAAACGTTGGACTTTTAGTAGCTCAGTTACAAAAACAGCAATTTTAGGTGTTAACGGGATAAGTGCGTCCATTTTTAGAATAAGTACTAACTATTGTATAAATCCATGATTCTACATCTAGAGTTTAGCAGTGTATTCATATAATGAATTACAATTGCTGATATAATTAGATTTTAAGACTCAAGGC
This sequence comes from Clostridium sp. HBUAS56017, assembly GCF_007115085.1. Classification (NCBI taxonomy): domain Bacteria; kingdom Bacillati; phylum Bacillota; class Clostridia; order Eubacteriales; family Clostridiaceae; genus Clostridium; species Clostridium sp. HBUAS56017. The sequence continues at coordinate 78,938 of NZ_SULK01000018.1, forward strand.
TTTATGCATTGAGTCTTTTATTTTGTGCTTATATAGGAAACACTTCATAAAATACAGTAGTTAAATTAATAACTGTGTCTGTGAAATGTGGACCTTTAAATTGGATAACTTTTCTCGTAAGCCTTAATTGTTTAATTTCTCTACTAAAGAGAAGTAGACAAAGGCTTATTTTTATTTGTCAAAATTTAAAATTCATTTGAGGAGTTAACTATGAGTACAAATAATAATTTGAGAGTAAATATATCAGTAAGTTATATATATAATTTTTTAATGCAGTTAGATATAACATCAGCTATTTGGGTTTTATATCTAAGCTTTAAAGGGATGTCTTTAGTTGAAATAGGAGTAATAGAATCTATTTATCATATTACAGGACTATTGTTTGAATTACCTACAGGAGCTATTGCAGATATTTATGGGAAAAGGTTTAGTGTAATACTTGGAAGGGTAATAAGTGTTATTTCTTGTATTTTTATGATTACATCTAATAATATGTTAGGCTTTTCTGTTGCATTTATTTTAAGTGCTGCATCAGGTAATCTTAATTCAGGAGCAGCTGAAGCATTGATTTTTGATAGTTTAAAAGAACTTGGAGAAGAGGAAAAATACAAAAAGATATGGGGGAGCATTTCCTTTTTTATGTCAATGGCACAAGGGATGGCAGTTCTTATTGGAGGAATATTAGCAGATTTAAATTTCTTATACGCATATATAGTAGGTACAGCTATACAAATAGTAGCATTAGTATCATCTTTTCGATTTAATGAACCGCCTACTAATAAAAATGAAGAAAAATGCCAAGAAAATAAAATTATATATCAGTTAAAAACTAGTATAAAGGTGCTTAAAGTAAGAAAAATGGTACTTTACTTAATTTTATTTTCTGCTTTAGTAGGAAGTCTTCAAACAACAGTATATTTTTACAGCCAAAAGTTTTTCTCAAATATGAACTATTCTAGCACCATAATTGCAATAATATGTGCTTTAAGCAGGGCTATTGAAGCTATGAGTTCAAAATACGCATATAAGTTTGAGAAATTATTTAAATTGAGGGGGACCTTAATTAGCATTGCTGCAATAAATATAGTGGCATTAATTGGTTTAGCCTTTATAGAGAAGTTATCTATACTATTCTTTTTTGTAACATCAATTACAGAAGGGTTAGGTTATACGATATTTAGTGACTATATAAATAAGAGGATACCATCAGAGTATAGGGCAACTATATTATCTTTTGATAGTTTATGTTTCAGTTTCTTTATGATTTCGGTATTCCCTTTCTTTGGGTTAGTAGTAGAAAAGATAGGTTTTTCAGTAACTTTTGGAGTTATGGCAATTATATATGTTCCCATAATGTTATTCATAATGCAAAAATTAAAGAAAAATAAGAATAGAGAAATAATTGGAGGAATCAGTGATGATAGAATTAGCGTTAAATAAGTTGCAAAAATATTATGGTGGCACAATAGTTTTAGAAGACATTAATTTTGAGGTACAAACTTCTGAAAAGGTAGGAATTGTGGGAGAAAACGGTTGTGGAAAAAGTACACTTTTAAAAATAATTATGGGGAAGGAAGACTATGAAAATGGTAGTGTTTCTATTAAAAAAGGAGCAACTCTAGGTTATCTTGAACAGGTGCCAGTTTATCCAGATAGATATAAAGTAATTGATGTATTAAATACAGCTTTTGAAGAGGTTGATTTATTAGGTAAAGAGTTAGAACTTTTAGAAAGAGAACTTTCAAGTGATAATCAATCTAATATAGATAAGTTGCTAAGAAAACTTTCTGATTTACAGGTTACTTATGAAAGTTTAGGTGGATATGAAAAAGAGGAAAAGTTAAGTAAAGTATGTACTGGACTTAAAATAAATGATGAAATGAAAGAAAGTTTATTTTCAGATCTTAGCGGGGGAGAAAAAACTACTATAATACTAGGGAAAATATTGCTTCAAAATCCTGATATTTTGCTACTAGATGAACCGTCAAATCACCTTGATTTAGAATCTATTGAATGGCTTGAGAGATACCTTAAGGAATACAAGGGGATAGTATTAATAGTATCTCATGATAGATATTTTTTAGATAATGTAGTAACTAAAATAGTTGAAATTGAAGATGAAAAATCAAAAACTTATGAAGGTAATTACACAGCTTATCAAGTAGAAAAGGAAAAGCAACTTAAGCTCCAAATGGATGCATTTCAAGAACAGCAGAAAAAGATAAAAGCTATGGAAAAATCTATTACTAAGCTTAGAGACTGGGCTATTAGAGCTGATAATAATAAATTTTTTAGAAGGGCTGCAAGCATGCAGAAGCAGCTTGATAAAATACAGAGAATAGACAAACCTGTTATGGAGAGGGATAGTATTAATATTAACAATAATTCCTCACAAAGATCGGGAAATGATGTTGTTATAGTTAAGGATTTATGTAAAAGTTTTGGGAAAAAAGTTCTGTTTAATAAAGCTGAATTATTAATAAAAAAAGGCGAGGCAGTAGCATTAATTGGGCAAAACGGATCAGGGAAATCAACTATGATAAAAATTTTATTAGAAATGGAAAAAGCAGATGCAGGACATGCTACTCTTGGAAGTTCTATTAAACTGGGATATTTGCCACAAAATATTTCTTTTGTAGATGAGAATAAAACTATATTAGAGTGTTTTAGGGAGGACATAGTAATAAGTGAAGGAAAAGCTAGAGAATATCTTGCAAAATATATGTTTTTTGGGGAAGTGGTATTTAAAAAAGTTAAAACTCTCTCTGGTGGTGAAAGGAGTAGGTTAAAGTTAGCTATCCTCATGTTTAATGAAGTGAATCTTTTGATTTTAGACGAGCCTACAAATCATTTGGATATTTACTCAAGGGAAGAGTTGGAAAGTTTTTTGAAAGAATTTAATGGCACATTATTATTCATATCTCATGATAGATATTTTATAAATAGAGTAGCAACAAGAGTGGTGGAGTTATATCAAGGAGTTTTAGTTTCATATGACGGAGATTATGAATATTATAAGGAAAAGTCATTAGAGCTAAAAAATATGCCACAAATCAAAACGGAAGAAAAAATAGTTAAGAAAGAAAAACAATCTAAATCTGTTAATGGGAAAGTTAATCAGTGGAAGAAAGAAAATTTAGAAAAACAAATTGAATCTATAGAAGAAAGCTTAAAGGATAAAGAAGAGAAAATTAACAGATTTTGTAGTGACTACGAAAAATTAAATATATTATATGCTGAAAAATTAGAACTAGAAAAGAAATTAGAGAAGATAATGGAAGAGTACTTCGATTATTTATAAAATATAGAGACATTTTTGTAAAGTTTGAAATCGAGTAGGAGGTAGATAATTATTTTATCTACCGACCTCTCACACCACCGTACGTACCGTTCGGTATACGGCGGTTCATTAG
>NZ_SULK01000019.1:0-217 GCF_007115085.1 Clostridium sp. HBUAS56017
ATGAATGTAGCATCATTATTTGTTGGAGCTGGAGAAATAAAAGAATTATCAGCATTAAAAAAGTTTGGAATAATTTTAAATGAAGACAAAGAGATAAATGTATTAGAAAAGCTTATAGGAAAAGGAGTTAATAATGATAATGCCTTAAAGTTAATTAATAAATTAGATGTAGAAGAGCTTAAAAAGTTACATTCATTTCTAGAAAAGAAACCATCAG
>NZ_SULK01000019.1:351-11074 GCF_007115085.1 Clostridium sp. HBUAS56017
AATTAGGGGTGGGAGTGAAGCTGAAGTTATTAAAGATGAAATCTTGAATAATGGTGCAAAGTGGAAGTCTGATGAAGCACTTAATAAACATGTGAAAAAACGTATTAGAAAAGGGCATATTCCAGATAATTGGACAGTTGATGAATATAATAATAAAATACATGAAATTATGGACAAAGATAATCTTCAAGTATATGAGTATATTAAAAATGAAAAAACTGGTGAATTATTTGACCAAAAATACTATATTTATGGTGATGGTGAGTGGTTAGTCATGGTTGGTGAAAATGGAGTCATGGAAACGGCATTTCCACCTGATGTTATTAATGGAGGATACTCTGGATATTTAGAAAGTTTGAAAGTTAATAGAATAAAATAAGGAGTTAAATAGATATGAAGGAAGAATTAAAAAAAATGATAGATAATTATGGTATTGATGTAGAGGACGAGTTAGATGTGAGTCCATTTGAATTTGATTATACATTTAGAACTAGAGAATATTTAGCAAAAGAATATGAATTATTTGATATTGATGAGAAAGAAAAATTAAAACATTATGATAAGGTATTGCTTAGTAGAGCAAAGGAATTTTATGAATATTTAAAACCATTGAAAATATGGGGAAATAATAGTTCACCAATTAAATACTGGTGGTGGCATTTAGATAAAGTTGTATCAGGACAACTTAAAATTAATATTGACAAAAATGAAGTTGACTATTGTGGGGAAATTATTAAATTAGATATAAAATAATTTGATAAGAGTTTGAAATTTTTGAATTAGTAAAAACTTGAGTAAAGACAAGTTTTATTTATGAAGAGATAGTTTTTATTATCTCTTCATTTTTTATTGATTTTTAGTAATTAAATATATTATAAGATAGATGTAGATATTATTTAAAAAAGGAGAAATAAAAGAATTATCAGCATTAAAAAAGTTTGGAATAATTTTAAATGAAGGCAAAGAGATAAATGTATTAGAGAAGCTTATAGGAAAAGGAGTTAGCAATGATAATGCCTTAAAGTTAATTAATAAATTAGATGTAGAAGAGCTTAAAAAGTTACATTCATTTCTAGAAAAGAAACCATCAGACTTTGATGCAAGTGAAATTGTTGATAAGATATTAGGTGGAGAAAAGGTTGATGATGTTATTAAGGGGGTAAGTAATCCTAATAATTTTAAAATAATCAAAGAAATATCAGCAGAAGAAACTAACAATTGGTGGAAAGAAGTTATGAATTATGATAATCCACCATATAAACTAGGTACTGTAGTTAATGAAATAGAGTTATCTGAAAAAACAACATTTGTAAGAGTATATGATGGAGAAACTTCAGGAATGTATGGTGGTTGGGTTATGAAAGCAGAAGACATAGAAGGTTTAACACCTGCACAAATACAAGATAAATTTGCATTGCCTAGTACACCTAAATATGTTGCAGATGTTAATTTAGATGCAGGAACCCATCTTCGTACAGGGGTTGTAAATCCACTTGAAGGATGGGGAAATGGCGGTGGAATACAATTTGATTTGATGGGACAAAGAACTGGAGAATTCGTTAATCCAAGACCATTACCATAAGGAGGTAAAGTAGTATGAATGAACAAATAAAAATAAATGAAAATGTGTTAATTATTAATAATATAGATGTTAGGTTCGACTATAATATTCGAGATGTTAAAATATCTGGAGATTTAATAATCGTATTATTAGCAATACCATTTAATGAAACAGAATTAGATAATTTATATGCAATTTCTAAACAGGGGAAAATAGTATGGAGAGTTCAAGGATTAAATACAGTATTTCCAAATCAAAATAATCTTCCATACGAGCAAATGAATGTTAATGAAAATGTTATAACTGCAACAGATTTCTATGCTAGAAGATATTTTATTAATCCTTTGAATGGGAGTATTGAGAAAAGAGATATTGGAAAGTAATACAGTATATAAATATTTGAAAGACTAATGAAAAAATATTTTTGGATAATTTCAAAAGTATTTTTTCTTGAAATCTATAATAAATTTTATATAAAATATAAATAGATAGTTGGAATTAACTAATTATTTAAGAAGGCATTCAGAACATGGAATTAAATAAATTAATAAGGTATTAAGAATAAAAATTCATTTATAAAAAAGAATGGATGTCAGGCAAAAAAAGCCAACAGTATAACTGTTATGACATTACTGCTACGGAAGAATTGACTTCACCTATATGTATATTTGTAGGAAAGTGGCATCATTGCTAAACTAATATAAAAAGCATATCCCACATAGTCTGAATTTTAATTGAGACTATGTGGGATATATTACTTAAAGTATTGTTTTTGCTGATGTGAAATGACTTTTGCAAAAGAAAAATTAATGAAATACTGTGATTATTTATTATTAAAAATAATCTATAAAAAACTTGAAATTTATTAATATGATTTAGAATAATAATATCAAACCTAGAGAGGGTGTGGTATTTATGAATGATAAATGGAATTTTAGTATGGATGAAAAGACAATGAATATATATAGGAATTTAAATGAACAAATAGACAAGGTATTTAGACATACTCGCCAAAGCAGTATCAAGACGAGATATCGTTATGAAGATGGAATGAACCATTTTGCTAAGTTTCTAGCAGAAACTTTTAAAAAGCAGAATTTAAACAAAATAGAAAATAAGCATTTACAAGCATATGTTGAGCAAATGCAGGAAAGTGGTTATTCTAAATCTTATATTACTACTAATCTATCTGCAATAAGATTTTTTGTAGATGTAAGGGGTGGTGACAGTAAAAAACTATCTATCAATAAAGAACTAGGGGTATTGCCTAGAACTAGAGAAGATAGAATAGGGAGCAATAAAGCATGGAATGATACAGAAGTTAAAAGATTTATTGAATATGCTAATAACAAGAATGAATTCAGGTATGCTGATATAGTTAATTTGTCATATTCACATGGGCTTCGAGTACATGAAGTTGCTAGGCTTGATAAGAGTCAATTAGGTGATGCGTTAGAAAAAGGTTTTCTAACTGTAAAGGGTAAGGGTGGGTTAATTAGGAGTATTCCTTTAAGTAATAAGGAACTAGTTGAAAGACTTTATAAAGAAACAAAGTCTGGTGAAAAGGTATTTATCAATAAAGAAGAAAAGACACATAAGGTTATAAATAATTTGCAAGTATTTATTTATAACCACAATAAGGAATTTAGAAATAGCGATAAATCATTAACATTTCATCGTTTAAGACATGCTTATGCTCAAAGAAGATATAGGGAATTAACCCAAAAGGGATTTAATGATTATAGTGCAAGGTTAAAAGTTTCTAGAGAATTAGGACATTTTAGGGTAGAAATAACAGATATTTATTTAAGTTAGAAAAATTTAATAAAAAAGTTTACTCATTTCTTGAAATTAGAAAAAGCATTTGTATAATGCAAGAACATAAGTTAATTGCTTTTCAGGAAATGGATAGGCTGTTGCCCCCTTGCGAGTTCATGTAACTAACGCTGTGATTGAGGTTGCCAACATTTCCTGAAGAGTTAATATAAATATAATTTCTAAAGGAGTGTTGATTATGGATGATGGGTCAAATTATGCATTTATAGGTGTTGATGTTCACAAAGAACAGCATACTGCTGTTGTTATAGATTGGTGGACAAGGGTATTGGGAGAGTTCACATTTGAAAGTAAAATTTCAGTGTACCCAGAATTTATAAAGGAATTAAAGAAAAAGATTCCCGAAAACTTAAACTTAATATTTGGACTTGAGGATGTTGGGGGAAATGGAAGGAGTTTAGCAGTTTTCTTAAAAGAAAATGGATATATTGTAAAAGAAGTTAATCCTTCATATTCTTCATCAGAAAGAAAAAGTTATCCTACTACGCTTAAAAATGATACTTGGGATGCAAAGTGCATAGCCGAGGTATTAGTAAAGAAAGTAGATATTCTAAAGGAAGCAAATCCCAGTGATTTATATTGGACTTTAAAACAATTTGTATATAGAAGAGATTCTATTGTAAAATCATTATCTATAACAAAAATACAACTACATGAACAATTGACAAAAAGTTATACGAGTTATAAGAAATTTTTTGCTGAAATTGAAGGAAAAACTGCTTTGGCATTTTGGGAAAAGTATCCTTCACCAAGCAAATTGAAAAATATAACTACTAAAGAATTAAAAGAATTTTTGCTAGAAGCGAGTAATAATTCTTGCTCAACAAAGAAAGCAGAAAGTATTTTAAGTTTTATAGCAGGAGATGGGGATACTTTTAGAGAATATCAAGAGCATAGAGATGAACTTGTAAGAAGTTATGTTAGATATATAAGATTTTGTAGGGAAGAGATTGAAGAATTAGAAATCCATATGAAGAAGATAATATCTAAACTTGATTATAAGTTAGAAACACTGACAGGTGTAGGAATCGTTACTGCATCCCAAATAATAGCGGAGATAGGTGACATTAATAGATTTGAAAGTGCTGATAAATTAGCAAAGTATGCAGGTGTTGCTCCTACTAATTTTTCTTCAGCAGGTAAAGGCAGAGATGTTAAGAGCAAACAAGGGAATAGAAGGCTTAATGGTGTTCTGTTTCTTCTTGCTAAGCAACAAGTTCAATTAACAAAAAATACTGGAAAGCCAAGAAATCCAATATTATATGACTATTATTTAAGGAAAACAGGTGAGAAAAAGTCAAAATCAAAAGTACCAGCCTTAATATGCATTATGAGAAGGCTTGTAAACATAATATACGGGATGATGAAAAACAAGACAGAATATGTTATGGAGTATAGGTGAAATCAGATGTTAGAGGTGGTAGTTAAAACTATCACCTTAAACTTTTATTAATTTTCATTTGATTGGGGGGCTACTGATGCTAGTAAGGCAGTATGGGATAATATAAAGATTACTCAGCCTATGTATGATGGTACAAAAATACCTAAATCATTTGAGTTAACAGCTGGTGGAGAAAAGTTCTGGGTACATCCAAATGGTACAAAACATATGGTTGAATATATAACAAGAGGCCCTATGTCACATGGAATGCCTATAAATAGTCAAACTCTACTTTCAAGTTTTCAAACATCAGTTGAAGGTGCAGTTAAGCAAGGTGTTAAGTATGATGAAATTATGAATGTAGGAAATTGGGAATTAATTTTTAGTAAACCAAGAGGTGATGGATTATTGCCAGTAATAAAACATGCTGTTTACAGACCATGAGTAAATGAAAGGTAGATGTATAAGATGTTAAAAGTATTTAACCATGAAGAACCTAAGAAAGAAAATATTGAATTTGATATATATACACCACTAAATATAGAATTTGGAGTGTGGAATATTTCAAAAGAACCAACTGTATACTGGAGAACAGGAGATTTTAGAGGTTCATTAATAGAAATAGGAATAGGAAAGCATAAGAATGATATACGTTCTATAACATTAACTATATGTAAAAATGTATATGAAGTAGATAATTATTGTGAAAATAACTTTAATTTATTTAAAGGAAGTCCTATATTAGAATTGAAAAATATTAACAATGAAACATATACAGATGAAAAGGGGACATTAAAAGTATATATAGAAAGTAAAAGTGTAAGTATAATATTTTCAGAAAATAAAATTAGTGATTGCTTACAAAATGATAATGTTTATTTCTATTTAGACACTAATAAATCACTAGTAGGATTAAGAGTTAATAATATTAGTAATGAGAATAAAGCGATATTTAAGCAGTCATTAGTGTAGTTTGTAGGTTTCAGGAAAACTTATAAAATGCTCGCTTTAGAATAAGGAGTATTTTATAATATTGTCAAATAAATAAAAAATAAATAATAATCTTAATCCATAATCTAAATAATTAAGTAAAAATATCAAATGAATCAGCTGAAACAAAGTAGGCTGGTTCATTTTTTATAAATGCGTAACTTTCAATTATTCATATTTAGTCATTTTATTAGAATATATACTAAATTAGTGTATAATAAAAAATATGTTTTAACTATGAGGAGGAGAAAGTAATTGAAAATAAGAATGTTCCATGATGTGTTTCATGTGAAATTAAGCATATGGTTTAAGCTAGAATATATAAAAATAGTACTTTTAACTAAGAGATCTTTAAGGTGTAAAAAAAGAATATTAAATTATATACTGCAATTATGGCCTGTTATATTTTGTTTAGTAATATATGTGTTATTAGCTTATACAGTTAATGGTGAAAAAGATTTCTTAAAAACAATGTGGCAAGAAAAGTCAGTTATATTTACATGTTTGATTTTAGCATTATCAAATAATTTGGTGCAGGGAGAAAAGAAGAGAAAAAGTATATTAATTAAAAAACATGCATTATATGTAGATATGATGAGATTATATGAAAATGAAATTTTAAAGATCTGTAAGTATATGGGGTATGAGCATGGGGAAGACATGATATTCTATACTTCTAAAAGATGGAAGCGCATTGATGTTGCTGTGAGAAATTTTATTAATAATGAAAACTTTTCTAATATGTTAATGCAGAATTATAATGATATATTAAAAGAATTTGAATACTTAGAGTATATAACAAGAGATTTAAGCAGAGACATTCTTGAATATAAATTAGAAAAAGATAAATTAATGTTTGATATAGACATGGTTTTAAATATTATTATGAATAGCAAAAATAAGCTTCAAGAAATACACTACGATGTATCAGAAGGAAGGAATATTGAAGAGTGTGACATTTGGAGATTTGTAGAATTATATGCCCTTATGATAATGTATATAGGCTGTTTTGTTGATAGTTTAAGAAGTGTATGGAGGAAGGATATAAATCTTACTATTAAAGCATATAAGTTGTTATCAATTGAAAATGAAGATAAGATATATAACCATTATAGAAGTAAGATATTAGAATGAGTTATTTTATAGAATGCAAATACAAGTTGCTAATTTGCAATTGTTGGTTGGTGTTATTTTAGTGTAAGACCTATTATAATTTACACATAATAACAAAGAAAAGAGGTAGAAGTCATGGGCTTTGCAGAAAATTTGAAATCAATTAGGAAGGAAAGACACATTTCACAAGAAGAGTTAGCAGAAATAATGGGGGTAAGTCGCCAAGCAGTTTCCAAGTGGGAGCAGGGAAGTGTTTATCCAGAAATGGAAAAGCTGCTTCTTTTGGCTAAGGAACTTAATTTATCTTTAGATTATTTAATGTTAGGTGAGAAAAGTTCCAATGAAAACAATAAAACTATATCCAATAATATAATTGTACCAACAGGGAAAATTACAATTAAATCATATGATGGAAAATCAATTGTTAACTGCTATAAGGTTTTAGCGTCACCTGTGATGTACAAAGCAAAAAGTGATGAGCCTAAATATTGGTTGATTGGTGTTAACAACGGAGCTTTTTGGGGAGAAAAATCAATTTTACTTGGCTGGTATGCTGACGAAGAAAAGATAAAAAAGGAAATGGATGAAATTGCAGAAGCAATTAATAATGGGGTACAAGCATATGAATTAAAATATGCAGTAAAAGTTAAGAATAAAATGTTAAGAGTAAAAATAGATGAAGAGTAGCTTGGCTTTTAGGTGATGTACAAGAAATTATATTTTTAGAATTAATATAATTAAATAAATTGTAGGGAAGGAAAATACATGTGTATTTTCCTTCTTTGTATTTAGTGACTTAATTAATCCAATTTGGGATAATTAAGAAAAAAATAGCGTTAATTGTAGAAATATGATACAATACCCATGGCTCAAAATTATTGCAAAAATTAGTGGGAACAAAGGGGGAAAATACAATATTAGCAATAATATTTGCCAATGCATTAACTTAATTAGGAGGAAACGATGAAAAGTATTAAAACAAAACTGATATTATCTTTAGGGGTGCTAATAGGAATTATATGTATAGGATTAGGTGTAATTTCATTTGTAAATTCATCAAAGGCATTAACATTGAATTTAGGAAAAACCCTTCCTAACATTGCAGAACAAGCAGCTAGCAGCATTCAAGGAAGAATTGAAGGGCATCTAAGTTCATTAGAGGCTATTGCAGCAAGAAATGAAATAAAAGATCCTAATAACTCATGGGAAAATAAAATGCCAATTCTTTTAGATGAATGCAAAAGAATAAAAGGCATTAGGATGGAAATTGTAGATAAGAATGGGGATATCAAGAAAGCAGATGGAACAACTGCTAATGTTAAAGAGAGAGCATACTTTAAAAATGCACTATCTGGTAAAAGCAGTGTGTCAGATCCAATAATAAATAAGTCTGATAAAACTGTAGTAGTTGTGTATGCAGTTCCTATTAAAAACAATAATGAAGTTGTAGGAGCGCTAATTGAAACAACAGACGGTAATAAATTAAGTGAATTAACTAACATGATTAAAGTTGGGGAAACAGGCTATGCATTTATGATAAACAAAGATGGTGTAAACATAGCTAGTAAAGATAAAGACAAAGTAATTGATATGCATAATCCAATTGAAGAAGCAAAAAATGATCCAACTTTACAATCATCAGCAGAAAATGAAAAGAAAATGATTAAAGGTGGAAAAGGATTAGGTGAGTACACTTATCTTGGAGTAAAAAAATATGTAGGGTATGCTCCAGTAGGAGATACTAATTGGTCACTAGGAGTTACAGTAACTAGAACAGAAATATTATCAGAGTTAGATAGCTTAAAGATTTCTGTTATGATATCATCTATAGTATTTATATTAATTGGATTAGCTATTCTTTATATAATTGCTAATAGTATATCTAAAGGAATAAAATCAACTTCAAAACATTTAGAATTATTAGCAGGAGGAAATTTATGTGAAGAAGTTCCGCCTAAATATTTAAAACTAAAAGATGAAGTTGGGGATATGACTAACTCAATGAAGGTAATGCAAGAATCCCTAGGAAATATGATTAGAAGGATAAAAGAAAATTCTTCAAATATTAATATGCAATCAGAAAGCTTATCTTCTGTTTCAGAAGAAATAGCAAATGTATCGCAAAATGTTACAGAAGCAATATCTGAAATTGCAAAAGGGACAAGCAATCAATCTGAAGATTTAATAAATGTAACAGATATCCTTAATGAATTTAGTAATAAGTTATCTGAAATGGTTACTGAAATACATGTTGTAGATTCAAATTCTAGAGAAATAAGTTTAATGGCAAATGATAGCAGTAGTGAAATGAACGGATTAAATCAATCAGTAATAAATGTCAGCAATTCATTTAAAGAATTTTATCGTAAAATCATGGCACTTGGAAAAGATATAAATGAAATAAATGAAATCACAAATTTAATAAATAATATTGCAGAGCAAACAAATTTATTAGCACTAAATGCAGCTATTGAAGCAGCTAGAGCAGGGGAAGCAGGAAAAGGATTTTCAGTAGTTGCAGAGGAAATAAGAAAACTTGCTGAACAAGCAAAAACATCATCAGAGGATATTAGTAAATTGATTAATGCAATATCTAATAATACTGATACTATAGTTCAGGAATCAATTACAATGGATGATGAAATAATGAATCAAGCTAAAACTATAGACAATTCAATAACATCTTTCAAGAAAATAATACAAGCAGTAGATGAAGTAATTCCTAAGATTGAAATAGTTAAAAATTCTGCTGAGGATATAGATAATGATAAGAATGCTATTTTAAATAGAATAGATGGAGTATCTTCAGTTTCAGTTGAGATTTCATCATCTTCACAGGAGATTTCTGCATCATCAGAAGAAATGAATGCTTCAACAGAAGAAGTATCAGCAGCAGCACAAATGCTTAACAATATGACAAGTGAAATGATTGAGGAAGTAAATAAGTTTAAAGTTTAATATGGAAGAATTGGAATAGGAAAATAGGGCCTAATTTTGGGCTCTATTTTTTGTATGTGTCTTAAACTTCAGAGATGACGAAAGTGAAATATATTTACAAAATTGAGATATAAGAGTAAAATAGACAAAGGGATTAGGAAAAGCTGGGAAATTATGATTAAGCAAACGATATTGAATTTATCAAGGAATAAAATTAAGATGAATGGAGATATAGTATGCTTAAGTTAAATAATAAAGAAATAAAGACTTATTATATACAGGACAAGCATCTGTTTAGTGATAAAGTGGGAGAAACTCATTTTGTTTTAAAAAGAGATGTTGTGTCCTTTTTTCATTCCGCTGTACATTATGTTAAGTAACTTAGGGGGAATGGAATGTGATAAGTGATATCAAGGTAAATTACGCGATAATAGGAGATCTAAGAGATAAGATAGCTACATATAAATCAGCAATTGAAACCATGGAAGAATCATTAAATAATATAAATAGCAGGCTTGAGACCGAAAACAGCGGGGAAGCTGTAGCAGCGTTAATAAGTAAGCATGAAGACTTAAAAGGTGATATAAGTGCCTGCAAGGGAGAACTAGAGGATTTATATAAACTTTTTAGTGGTTTTCATGATGAAATGACAGGAATAATACATCCAATGAGTTATCAAGGACTTATGAGAGTAGACAGAGATGATATATGGTGGAATATGCAGTCAATAATAGGTGCTTGTACTGCAATAGGAATTATGAGATACAATGTTTCAACTTATAGAAGTTTTCCAAGTTTTTCGGACAGTAAAGAAGAAAAGGAAAATCAAGAAAGAAATTATAGAAAAATAGAGGAAATTTGGGATATAATTAATTCATATAAGAGTGGATTTGATTCCGAAATAG
>NZ_SULK01000019.1:11396-19971 GCF_007115085.1 Clostridium sp. HBUAS56017
TGTAGACGGAGTGATTAAGTCAGTAGAAGATCTAATTAAAGGACTAGTTGGATTAGTTATAGGTGTTTCAGTATATGCAGTAGGTGGCGTAGCTGTTGCAATCACTAAGGGAACAGGGGATACTCCAGACTGGCTTAAGGGAGCAGAAGAAGACTTTTATAAGGATAATGAAATGATAAAGGCTGTCCTTGATGATCCTTCTATCATAGTCGAAGGGATAGCACAACAAGTATCTGATGCAAAGGATGAAAAGGGATTAGCTTATTGTACTGGTTATACGGCTGGACTTATAGCGCAGATTGTACTGCTTAAGAAGGTTAAAGGTGGTTCGGGGGTTGAGGGAGTTAGTGAAGCTAGAGTAAAATATCTTGAAACTTTAAAAAATGGATTAGTAGATGATGATGCTTGGAAGAATTTGTACAAGCATGCTGAAAAGAATGATATTGATTTAGGAACAAAATCCTTTGAATGGAAGTTACAAAAAGTTGAAGAACTTAAATCAGAAATTTTAGCAGATAGAGATTTAATGTCAATAATACAAGAAAAAGCAAATAACTTATTGAAATTATCTGACAATAGATTAAGCGATGCTATGGCTAGTGGTTACAGCGCTGAAGATTATTATAGAGTTTTAAATCAAGAAAAAAGTGGCATAAGAGCTAAGGAATATATGGAATCACTTGAAAATTCAAACTTAGTTGATGAGTGGCATAATAATTTCTACGGAAATGATAGTAAGTATGTTATAAGTTATATGTCTAAAAATGATTATATTAAGTTTGTTTTAGATGGAAAATCAATTGGTAGACCAGGGGTAAATGGTGGTCAGTTTGTTTTGCCGGAATTAACAGCTGATTCTATAGAAACAAAATTAGCTGATTTAGGGTCTATAGAATCTTCAACTACTGAATTTAAAAGACAATTAGCAAAAGCTTTAGGTTTACCAGAGAATACTTATAATTCCGGAGTTGTTAGAGTTGAAATTCCAATAGATTCAGATATAGATTTGCGAATAGTAAGTGGTGTAGAAGATGGTTGTAATTATCAATGGGTTCCAGGAACCAAAACTTTAGGTGGTACTAGAGAAGGTATAATAAGACAGATATTAGAAAGTAAAGATAAAGATTTATATGAGCAAATTATTAATAATTCGAAGGTTGGAAACTAACTCAATATAAAGGA
Organism: Clostridium sp. HBUAS56017; assembly: GCF_007115085.1. NCBI lineage: Bacteria > Bacillati > Bacillota > Clostridia > Eubacteriales > Clostridiaceae > Clostridium > Clostridium sp. HBUAS56017. The sequence goes on from NZ_SULK01000019.1 coordinate 12,579, forward strand.
GGATAAAGATGGAAGATGATATTAATAGAAAAAGTTTATTACTTGCAATAAAGAGAAATGAACTTGATGATTTCCTAGTAGGAAGAGGAGTATATTCTTTTGGATTTAATCCATATAGGCCAGGAAATTCTATGTTAGATTTAGATAATGCAATGCCAGAAATATATAAATACCATATTGATGAGCCAGATGAAAGAGTAGATATATTGTTAGAAAAGACATTATTAGAATGGCTAACATGGAAATCAGGAATAGGTGTATATGCAGTGTTTTTAGTATTAAGTTATCAGTTAAAAATGGAAAAATTGAAAAAATCTCCATTCAGTATAAATAAAAAAGAGATAATTAGAGAGTTAAGGAAAGATGCTCTTACATATGAAGGTAAACTGAAAAATCGCAAGGAGTATGAAGGAGAAAATTTAACAGAAGGATTATGGGAGGCTATGCAACTTGAAAATGAAAGGAATATTAAGGATTATGGAATAGAAATCTTATAATTTTTGAAGAAATTTTATATAGACTTCAATAAATAGAAAGAGTTATTTATTGAAGTCTTTTACAATTCGTAGAAGACTGAGTAGCAGGTGGAATATGAATTCAATATCAGCTTCCATTACCAGTAGATATCTTAGAAGAATTAGGATTGCTAAAAATAATAAAGTAAGGAGAAAAATATTTATGAGGATAGAAGAAGCAAAAAAAATAATTGAAGAAGAGGAGTTGGATAGGTATAAAAAGATAACATCTGATGGAATTGATATAGTAGAAAATCAAATTGGTATTCTCGAAATAAAAGATGGTTGGCAATTCTTTTGTATAAATGAAAGGGGCGGGGTTGAAGTTATTGAAAAACATAAAATAAAAGAAGACGCTATTTCTCATATGATAGAGGGATTAAGGGTTGAAAAAAGAATTGCTGAAAGACGATTAATGAGAATGAATAAAATATAGTAGGAAAGAGTCTTTTATAATTTTTAAAAGATATTTTAATCAATGAGATTGAAAATACTTTTTATGATAAGGAAGCAGATTATTATTTTCTTCAATCAAGAATGTATGATCCAAGTGAAGGAAGATTTATTCAAGAAGATAGCTTCCGAGGAAATAGCAAAGATCCGTTAAGTTTAAATCTATATACTTATTGTGTTAATAATCCGATGGTGTATGATGACCAAAATGGACATTGGCCTGAATGGATAAGCAAGGCATGGAATGTTGCTAAGGATATAGCAAGCAGCAAATGCTGTATGGAATGGTGCTAAGTGGATAGTAAATACTGTTAGTGAGGGTGTTAAAAGTTTTTTTGCAAACGTAGTTGAGTTTAAAAATAATATTGCTTCAAGCATTAAATCTATTAAAAATGGTTTTAGTAATATAAAGGATAGATTAGATAATTTAATTAATTGGCGTAAAAAATCTAATGAGATAATTCAGGTGACAAAACAAAATAAAGATGCGGCAGTAAACTTTTTTAAACAAATTAATTTTCAACAATTACTTTCAGGTGGAATAGCTATGGCTGTAGGAATTGAATCAATGAGTGCTGGATGGGGAGCAATAGGCGCACCTGTACCTGGAGGACGTATAGCTGGAACAGGATTACTTGCATTAGGTGCATCTAGCTTCCTATATGGAACTGGTGAGGTTATAGATTCAACATTCCATACAAATCCAATAAAAGATATGGCAGAAAAGCTAGGAATGTCTGAAGAAGATTACAATATGCTAGGCTTTATGAGTACATTTGGAAGTTCTGTTGGAGCTAGTGCGGTTTCACCTTATAGATCTAATGGATCAACACCTAACGAATCAGCAGAAGCCGAGGCAAGTGAGGGGGCGGCTGAAGCTATCTCAGTAAATCCTAATGAAATTAGATTTAGCCAGAGCTCTGTAAATGGTGCAGAAGAAATAATTCAAAGTATGAAGGCTAATGGTTGGAATGGTGACCCGATTGATGTTGTAAGAATGAGTGATGGTAAGTTAACTACAATAGATAATACAAGAGTGGTTTCTGCAAGAGAAGCAGGAATAGATGTTCAGGCTAACATACACGATGCAAATGAACTTCTTCCAGAAAGTCTAATTGATAGATTTACAACTAAAAAAGGCGTTCCAAGTACTTGGGGAGATGCAATACAATTAAGAATTGGAAAACAAAACGCATCATTTAGAAATAATAATCCTTTTGGTGCGGATACTATGGAAAGGATAGGAAAGTAACAATGAGTATGCAAATTTCAAAAGAAAGACTACCGATAGAAGGATTCGAATATCCACAATCATTTATGAAAGCAATTGAACTAAACTTGGTGGATTTTGACTTGTGGTATATGATGGATGAAGGTCAGGTATTGAGAAGGATAGAAGGACTTAAACAAAGATATCCAAGCAGAAAACTAATACCATTTGCTAGAAGAGATGACAATGACGATATAGCTTGCTTCGAAATAGGGAAAGGGGAAAAAGTTCAAATAGTACATGATTTTGCTTCAGAAGGCTATGAGCAAAGAAAAGAATTTGAAGATTTTTGGCAATGGTTAGAAGAAGCAGTTCATGAAATGATAGAATATAATAAATAGCAAAAAAGGAGGATGATTTCGATAAACTATTTAGAGTTAAGTAAAGAAGTATCATATGCACTACGACATGCACCATGGGAATATGAATTGGAACTTGATGAGAATGGATGGGTAGATGTTGAACAATTGCTAACTTCATTAAGGGAAGATAATCGATGGAGTAATGTAACGGAAGCAGATTTGATAGCTATAATAGAAGGTTCAGAGAAAAAGCGTCATGAAATACTATCAGGAAGGATTAGAGCCCTATATGGTCACTCTGTGCCGCAAAAAATAGCTAGGGAGAATGAGGAGCCGCCTAGGGTTCTGTACCATGGAACAGCTAGAAGATTTTTAGAATCAATAACAGAGAATGGACTACTACCAAGAGGCAGGCAATATGTTCATCTATCAATTGATGTTGATACAGCACTACAAGTGGGAAAAAGACGTGATAATAAACCTATCATTCTTATGATTAATGCAAAACAAGCTTGGAATGAAGGAATAAAATTCTATCAAGGAAATGACAAGGTTTGGCTAGCTGATTTTGTACCAAGCAAGTATATCATTGAAAATGAATCTACAAAATTGTAATCTGGCTGCAAAATATCAATTTGGCTAACTGCAAAACATTAAATGTTAAGTTAAATAATGATATATCCAATAAAATCATTAACATTGGATACAAGTTGACATACAATACTTGCTTCATAATAATGATAATGCAGTAATCTGTAACAAAAGTAAAAATCAAATATATATTATAATAATAATAAAGGCTAACGCTGATAAAAAGGCATTAGCCTTTTTTCTATATAATCAAAAGAAAGGAGCAAATAGGCATGATAAATGAATTGGATTTGATACTGGTGAAGTTATTGGTAAAATATTAGGTAGAGAAGATATTTGCAAGTAGAAATACCTTGAGAAGATTAAAATATACTAGGCTTTATGGTCACATTTGGAGGTTCTGCTAAAGCTAGTGCAGTTTCACCTTATATATCTAATGAATCCAAAGGAGCTGCTTCAAGTGAGGCGGAGGGTGAATCTAAAGTTACCGCAGGAGGCATCGAGTTTAGCGATAAATTTAGCAAACCTCAGTACAAAAACCAAGTTGCCATTAGAATAATAAAAATATAGTTTTAATAGGCTTAGTTTAAGGATATTTTTATTATATAAGAAAATACTATTTATTAATAAGAAAATATTAATTATAGTAATTACTTTGGAGGAAGATGAACAAATGGTTGTTTTTATAAACGTTGTTATTGTCATTTTGCTTGTATTTATGAACGGTTTTTTTGTTGCTGCTGAATTTGCTGTAGTAAAAGTAAGAAAATCTAGAATAGAAACATTAGTGCTTGAAGGGAATAAAAGTGCTAGATATACTTTAAAGATCGTTAATGATTTGAATTCATATTTATCCGGATGTCAATTAGGAATAACCTTAGCATCTTTAGGATTAGGATGGGTTGGAGAACCAGCGGTATCAGAGATGTTAATGCCACTGTTTAATCTATTCAATCTTTCAGAAAGTGCTGTACATTCGATTTCATTTGTTTTAGGGTTTTCCATTATAACCGCTATGCATATTGTACTTGGGGAGTTAGTACCTAAATCTTTAGCTATTATAACTGCAGAAAAGGTGGCAATGTACACATCTCTACCTTTAATTATGTTTTATAATTTAACGTATCCAATAATGTGGGTTTTTAACAATACTACTAATTTAATTTTGAAAACATTTGGATTTTCTTTAGTGGATGAACATGAAGCAGCACATACAGATGAAGAAATAAAGTTATTAGTTGAAGAAAGTTATAAGCATGGATTAATAGATAAAACTGAATTGACTTTTGTAGATAACATATTTGATTTTTCAGAGACAACAGTAAAAGATATAATGATTCCTCGTACAGATATGGCCTGTGTTTACATAGAAGATTCTTTTGAAGATATTATAAAATATACTTTAGATGAACAATTAACTAGATATCCAATATGTAGAGAGAGTAAAGATAATGTTCTTGGTTTTGTACATATAAAAGAATTATACAAAATGAAAATAGATGGGGAAAATCAAAATATAGAGGATATTATTCGAGAAATTAAATTTGTTCCAGAATCTATGTCAATAAGTGAGTTGTTAAAGTTATTTAAAAATGAAAAAGTTCATATGGCTATAATTATTGATGAATATGGTGGAACTTTTGGGCTTGTGACTATTGAAGATATTTTAGAAGAAATAGTTGGTGAAATTCAAGATGAGTTTGATGAAGAAATAGATGAAATCAACAAAAAGGAAGATGGAAATTATATAGTAGACGGAAAAGTTCATATTGAAGATATAAATGAACTATTAGAGATAGAAATTAAAGAAGAAAATATTGATACTATAGGTGGATGGGTATATTCACAACTAAAATCATATCCAGAAGTAGATGATAAAGTTATCTATAAAGATTATGAGTTTATTATATTAAAGTGCACTAGAAAAAGAATAAGCAAAATTTTAATTAAGAATCGTATACTTACAGCGTTAAAGGATTGAGAATTGCGACAGAAAGAACTTTCTAAAAGTGAAAAAATTTGAATCATAGCAATAATCAAGGCTAACGCTGATAAAAAGGCGTAGCCTTTTCTACTTTCCAAAGCACTTATCTTATTGTTATTTTCATTGTTTTGGTTATAATGAAAATATATTTAATGATTATAAGTCTACCTATTTCTACACTTATATTTAATAAAATTTATCCTCAGCTTGTAGCACATGTACAAAGTTATATGTTTGTAAAAATTAAGCTATTAAGTTATTTAATAATGTTTGTAATTTCAATTTTGACATATTGCATATCTAAAGGGATTTTAAAAAGGCATTTATATAGTGTTAAACTTAGTGAAATATTAAAAAATAGAGAATAGATTTATTATAAGAAAGAATTTAAGGAGGAATAAATATGAATAATCCTTTTATGGAAGGTGGATATTTATCTTCAAATGTATCTATAAATAAATTGTTTATTGAGAAAATGCCAACAAATAAAGTAAAACAAGACTTACAAGGTAAAACTGCAATGGACATATTTTCTACTGAACTATTTATAAATGAAATCAAGAAAAATTCCAAAGATTTAAAGTTAGATATTAATAATCTAGAGGAAAAGATGTTCCCACAGTATTTAGATAATCTATTGTAAAGTGATGATTTATTAGTTAAGAAAAAAGCAAATAACATTGTTAGATTATTTGGTGAAAGTCTTGGAGTTATTTTGCTAACTTTAAAGAAAGCAGAAAATGAGAATAGACTTAAGAGAAAGGAGTGGGGAGATAAAGAATGGGAATTTTGGAGCACTATAGAGAACATAATTTTAGTAGGTGGACTTGCTAGTTCAAATATAGGTGAAAGTTTTAAATATTATATAGAAAAGGTATTTAAAGATTCTGGTGAAAAGAGTTATAATATTATGCTAATTAAAGACTCATCTAATATTGGGATAAACGGTTGCGCAGCATATATTAAAGGTGTTTCTAAGGGAAAAACATATCTGATTTTTGATTGTGGACAAACTTTTATCAAGAGAAGTCTAGTGAAAATTGATGATAGTGGAGTTAGAGATATTAGAAATTTAACCAAGGTTCTATCTAAACATGTGGAGTGGAATTTTAAAAATATAGAAGAAGAAAGAAATGAGGCAGGTAATTTACACAAACACATTCTAAATACCATTCTAGATACAGTAGAAATTGCAAAAGAAGAAGAAAATGATAATATAGGTGATACTATAGTAATTAACATAGCTAATTATGTTAGAAATGGAGCATTTGCAAATAGGGGAGGCTACGGAAAGCTAAGGTTAATAGCCCATGATTGTGAAAAATATTTGTCTTCTGTATTATATGAAAAACTTAAAAAAAGCTTTTGTATAAAACTAGTGCATGATGGAACTGCAATGGCTAATGCATTTTTAGATTATCCAAATTCAGTTTGCATATCTTTAGGAACTGCATTTGGAGTAGGGTTCCCAGTAAAAAATTAATACAAAGTGAAATATATTTACAAAATTGAGATATAAGAGTAAAATAGACAAAGGGATTGGGAAAAACTAGGGAATTACAATTAAGCAAACGATATTGAATTTATCAAGGAATTAAATTAAGATGAATGGAGATATAGTATGCTTAAGTTAAATAATAAAGAAATAAAGACTTATTATATACAGGACAAGCATCTATTGAAGGATAAAGTGGGAGAAACTCATTTTGTTTTAAAAAGAGATGTTGTGTCCTTTTTTCATTCCGCTGTACATTATGTTAAGTAACTTAGGGGGAATGGAATGTGATAAGTGATATAAAAGTAAATTACGGGGTAATAGGAGATCTAAGGGATAAAATAGCTACATATAAATCAGCAATTGAAACCATGGAAGAATCATTAAATAATATAAATAGAAGGCTTGAAACTGAAAACAGCGGAGAAGCTGTAGCGGCACTAATAAGTAAGCATGAAGATTTAAAAGGAGATATAAGTGCCTGCAAGGGAGAGTTAGAAGATTTATATAAACTTTTTAGTGGCTTCCATGATGAAATGACAGAAATAATACATCCAATGAGTTATGGGGCTCTTATGAGAGTAGATAGAGATGATATATGGTGGAATATGCAGTCAATAATAGGTGCCTGTACTGCAATAGGAATCATGAGATACAATGTTTCAACCTATAGAAGTTTTCCAAGTTTTTCAGACAGCAAAGAAGAAAAAGAAAATCAAGAAAGAAATTATAGAAAAATAGAGGAAATTTGGGATATAATTAATTCATATAAGAGTGGATTTG